>JAITJY010000038.1 GCA_031278675.1 Bifidobacteriaceae bacterium | reverse complement strand
GTGGTGGCCCAATTCATTGAATATGCCGGTGGGTTGGCGGCAACCGCCGCCGAATTAGAGCAGTTGGACATTGCACTGACGGCGCTCGGAGCAACGGGAGGCGAAGCATGAGGCTCCATCGATTGGTGTTTTCAGCAGTTGGTCCGTTTGCTGGCCAGGTGGAGATCGACTTCCACCCCCTGAGCCGGTCCGGGCTGTTCTTGCTTGAAGGGCCCACCGGGGCGGGCAAATCAACAGTGCTAGACGCGATAGTGTTTGCGCTGTTCGGAGGCCTAGCGGATGACTCGTCCGACAAGCACCGTCTGCGTTCGGACTATGCCGCAAGCGATGCAGAGTCATTCGTTGACCTGATCTTCGAGGTCAACTCTGGGATTTACCGGGTGCGGCGCACCCCCGGGTATGAGCGGCCCAAGCGCCGCAGCAGCGGCGTGGTCACGGTCCAGCAAACCGCCCGGTTGTGGCGGTTGACGAGCCCCGCAGCCGGCACCCAGGAACTAGTCTCCGGCAACGTTGCCGAAGCCGCACGTGAGGTCCCGGCGATCTTAGGCCTGACCCGGACGCAGTTTGTCCAGACCGTGGTGTTACCCCAAGGACAATTCGCTCAGTTCCTGCGTTCCGGCAGCGATGAGCGGAGGGTCCTGCTCCAGCAGATCTTCGGCACCGAGTTCTACCAGCGGCTAGTCGAGGAACTCAAGAGCCGGCGGCTCGCGGTCGGCAAGGAACTCGACCAACTGGCCGGCGCGGTGCGCCGCGCCACTGACCAGTTAGTGCTGGCCGCCTCCTTGGAAGAAGCTGACGCTGATGCACTGCACCAAGAACTGGATGGTTTGGCGCTGATCGGTCAACCGGAAGCAGCCGCTGCGGCGGCGGCGCAGGCCGCCTCCGTCACCGTGGCAGACGTCCAACGCGCCTTGGCTGAGGCTCAAGTAGCCGCAGACCAGGCCGCCGGCGCCACGGCCGAAGCACAAGCGATCCGTGATGAAGCCGCCGCCAAGGCGAAAAACGCCGCGTTGCGGGAAGAACTCTCCGCCCGCCTGACTGAGTTAGAAGCCGGTGCCAAAGCCCGGTCCGCTGCCGCAGGCGCCCTTGACGCGGCGCGCCGCGCCCAAAGCGCGCTGCCGCTGGTCAAAGCGATGACCAAAGCTGCCGCAGAACTGACCGGAGCTGAAGCGGTGGCCACGAATCTGGGGTTAGCCGCTGACGTAAGCGAGGTCCGTCCCTTCCAAACCGCCCAAGAAGCCGCCGCCCTAGCCGAAGGACGCGCCCTAGAACAACGGGTCGCGGCGGCGCAGTTGGAACAGGCCCAGGCGGCCGAAGCTGCTGCGGCGAAACGGGATCGCGCTGCACTCACAACCCTTGACGCGCAGCAGTCGCGGTGGGAATTGGCGCGGCAGGCTGCGGAAACTGCCGGAAGGGAAGCCCCGCGGCTGCAAGCGGAGGTCGAGCGGTTGACTTCACTCAGCCGCAAACTCGGCGAACAGGGGAAAGCTCAGGTCCGCTTGGACAAGGCGGCTCAGACAGCCACCCAGGCCAAGGCGGCCTTTGACAGTGCGCTGGCGACCGAGGTGGCGGCCCGCGAAGCGAGGCTCGCGGGGATCGCCGGCGAGATGGCGGCCAAGCTGGCGCCAGACGAACCGTGCCCGGTCTGCGGTTCGACGGAACACCCCGAACCAGCCGAGGCCGGAGCCGACGCAGTAAGCCTGGAGGACGTGGCTGCGGCCGAAGCCTCCCGCAAGGCAGCAGAGGCAGCCTATGAACAGGCCGGACGGGCGGCCCAGGAAGCCGACGCCGTCCTGGCAGAACTCACCGGTCAAACCGGCCGCGCCGAGCCTCAAGAGGTGGCCGCCGCGCTGGCGGCGGCCACCCAGCAACTGGCTGACCTCGGGGAGTTGGACGCCCTGACCGCAGCCGCAACTCGCGCTCAAGCCGGTGTCGAGACGGCCAAAACCGAGGCCGCTGCGGCTGAGGCGGCGCTCGCGCAAGCCCATGACCAGGTGATCCGCCTGCGTGAAAGAAGCTCCGGGGCTGGTGATCTGCCCACGGCTGAGGCCGCACTGAAGGCCGCCCAGGCTGCGAAAACCCAGGCCGACCGCGAATTGGAAGCCGTCCGTCGGCTCCTGGAGGCACGGCGGTCAGCTAAGGCCGCTGAGGCGGCCGCCGAACAGGCCATCACCGCAGCCGGGTTCGCGTCTGTGCCAGCGGCCCAGGCCGCTGACCTGCCCGAACTTGAGACCGAACGCATCGCGGCCGAATTGACGGCCGCCGCCGCCGAGTTACTCTCGCTCCGCGAACGGCTCGCCGAGTCCGCTCTAGCCGATGCGATGGGCGACAGGACCGCGCTCCAAGCCGAAGCCGAGCGCTTGGCGGAGGCCGCTGATGCGGCCAGGGCCAACGCACAGGCCGCCGAAGCCACGCTGGCCGTGGCCAAACGAGTAGCTGCCCAAACCCAGGCCGCAGCAGGCGCTCTTGAGGCCTCAGCCAAGACCTTGGCGCAAGCGCGTGTGGCCACAGCGCCGCTGGTCAGGCTCGCGGAGTTGACGGCGGGCGGCGCAGGCAACCTGCGCGGAGTTGACCTGACAACCTATGTGTTGGTCCGGCGCTTCGAAGAGGTGATCGCTGCTGCCAATGAGCGCCTCGGGCCCATGTCAACTGGCCGCTACGTCCTGGAATACAGCGAAGATAAGGAGGTAGCGCGCCAACGCCGGACCGGGCTAGCACTGCGTGTCAGGGACAATCAAACAGGCGAAGCCCGCGCTCCGCGCACCCTGTCCGGAGGCGAGACCTTCTATGTTTCGCTGGCTCTTGCCCTCGGTTTGGCGGATGTGGTCACCGCAGAGGCGGGCGGGACCAGCATGGAAACACTGTTCGTCGACGAGGGATTCGGGTCCCTCGACAACGAATCCTTGGAGGCGGTCCTCTCCCAGTTGGTCCGCCTGCGCCAAGGCGGCCGGGTGGTGGGCCTGGTCTCACACGTCGAAGCCCTCAAACAGGCCATCCCTGAACGCATCGAAGTCCGTCCCACCCGGGACAAGGGCTCAACCTTGACCGTCCGGGCATAAACCCGAATCGACCCAACCAAAAAACGAATCGACCCAACCGGAAACCCGGTGCCGCTCAACCAAGAGCCCGAATCGACCCAACCAAAAAACGGTGCCGCCCACCCGGTGCGGGTGGACGGCACCGTTGACTGATTGCGCCGTTAGGCCGGGGCGGCGTCTAGGCGCTCGCGGAGTGCCACCAACTGGCCCGTCAATTCGGCCGGGAGGCGTTCACCAAACTGCGCGAAGTACTCCGCGGTCAGGTCGGCTTCCGCCAGCCAGGCGGCAGGATCAATCGCGAAGAGTTGAGCCAGCGTGCCTTCGGGCAGGTCCAAGCCCTCGACATTGAACTCGCCGGGCAACGGGATCTGACCGATCGGAGTCTTGACTGAGCCCGCATCACCCAGCACCCGGGCGACAGCCCAAGCCAGGACACGTGAGTTCTCGCCAAAACCTGGCCACAAGAACTTGCCGTTAGCGTCCTTCCGGAACCAGTTGACCTGGAAGATCCTCGGAGCCTTATCACCGAGCAGTTCGCCCATGTGCAGCCAATGCGCCCAATAATCGCCCATGTTGTAGCCGCAGAACGGCAACATGGCAAACGGGTCGCGGCGCAACGCGCCGACAGCACCCTCGGCAGCAGCGGTCTGCTCCGAAGACACAGTCGCACCGATGAACACACCATGTTCCCAGTTCAGCGACTGATTGACGACGGGCACGTTGGTGGCACGGCGCCCACCGAACAAGATGATGTCGACCGGCACACCCTTCGGATCGTTGAACTCCGGCGCAATGATGGGACACTGGCCTGCGGGTGCGGTGAACCGCGAGTTCGGGTGCGAAGACGGGGTCTCAGACGCAGGCGTCCAATCATTACCTCGCCAATCGATCAAGTGCGCCGGCACTTCGTCGGTCATGCCTTCCCACCACACGTCGCCATCGTCCGTCAACGCCACGTTCGTGAAGATGGTGTTCTCCGTCATCGACAACATGGCGTTCTTGTTGGTTTTCATCGACGTGCCCGGGGCCACACCGAAGAAACCGGACTCCGGGTTGATCGCATAAAGGCGGCCGTCGGGACCGGGACGCATCCAGGCGATGTCGTCGCCCACGGTCTCCACCTTCCAACCGGGAATGGTCGGCACCAGCATGGCGAGGTTCGTCTTGCCGCAGGCCGAGGGGAACGCCGCCGTCACCACGGAAGTCTTACCTTCGGGGCTGGTCAGCTTGAGGATCAGCATGTGTTCCGCCATCCAGTCCGCGTCGCGCGCCATGACCGAGGCAATTCGCAATGCATAGCACTTCTTGCCGAGCAAAGCATTGCCGCCATAACCGGAACCGTAAGACCAAATCTCGCGGGTCTCCGGGAAATGAGTGATGTATTTCTCGTCGCTGCACGGCCAAGCGACGTCTTCGCGGACGTTCCCGGCGGCATCGACCAACGGGTAACCTACCGAATGGACGGCAGGCACAAAATCGACATCTTCGGTAATCAAATCGAGAGCTTGACGACCCATCCGTGTCATAATCTTCATATTGATTACCACATACGGTGAATCGGTGATCTCAATACCCAGTTTGGAGATGTTCCCGCCCAGCGGGCCCATCGAGAACGGCACCACATGCATGGTGCGGCCACGCATTGAACCAGTAAATACCCGGTCCAGGATTTCGCGCATTTCAGCGGGAGCCATCCAGTTATTAGTGGGTCCTGCGTCTATCTCCTTTTCGGAGCAGATAAATGTCCGGGATTCCACCCGGGCAACGTCGCTCGGCTCCGAGCGGGCTAAGAAGGAATTGGGGCGCAATGCTTCATTCAGACGAATCAGGGTGCCGCCGGCAACCATTTCGTCCGTTAGGCGCTTCCATTCTTCCTCGGAGCCGTCGGCCCAGACGATCGCGCTCGGCTGGGTTTTCGTAGCGACCTCAGACACCCACTGGATCAGTTTGGCGTTCTTGGTCGGAGCAGTTGCGGCGATCGCCGCGACTGAAGTATCGGCAATGGTCATGTCCCTCTACAGCCTTCCGTCGGTCAATTGTTCTTCCTACAGGCGCCCCGCCCTGGGAAGCGAGCGGCGCCGCCCTTAAGCCTATTCCGTTTTGGGGGATGCCTTTGCGACTGGGCGTCCCAGCCCGACAATTGGCACGCACGTGCACGATGCCGCCCACGCCCAGCCCCAGCCCCAACTCACCGCCCAGCCCCAGCACTGACCCAGCCCCAACTCAGACCCAGCCCCTCGCCGGGAATCCGCCCGGTCCCGGTCTCCCGCCGGGAATCCGCCCGGTCCCGGTCCCCCGCCGGGAATCCGCCCGGTCCCGGTCTCCCGCCGGTCCCCTTCGGCCGATCCCCGCCGATCCCCTCCGGCCCGGTCCCGCGCCGGGCGCCAGCCCCAACGCACGCCCAGCCCCGGCCGATACCCTAAAGTAGGAACGCCCAGTGGTTCCGACGCAGACAGGGGTCGGCAGTTGATCTGTTCGAATACGAGTTCGCGCCGGCGCGGGACGGCGATCGCGCTAGGACTGGGGCTGGCCCTGCTGTGCCCCAGCGGAATTGTCGCCTGTGACAGCGCTGCTCCCGACGTCCCCACCCACGAGGACTTGGCCGGCTCAGCGACCGCTCCGGCGCCCAGCCCCACTCTCGACCAAGCACGCGCTGCGGAGACAATGGCGTTGTGTCTGACCAGCGCAGGCATCCCAGCCAAGACCGAAACAGTCGCGACCGGTGAGCGGACCCAGCGAGTGGTGATAGGCGGCGAGGAGGCCTACGCCGTCAACTACGGCGCGGGGCAGACTTATCTCGCAGATTTTGCCGCGTCCAAGAATGACGGGGGATTCGACCGTCTGCTCCCGCTGATCGCCAAGTATGACCCGACCTATGCCGATCCCGCTGCCGGCAACTTGAACATTGAGGGCACCGGCGTGGGCGTGATTATCGACGAACCCGCCTCGGGCACCTCAAACACCCCGGGCGCCCCAAACATCCCAGACCAAGGCGTCCAACCGTTCTTGATCATCGGCGAGACGGACTACACCGACGTGTTCACCGCGTGCCTGAACGAATCGCTCTACGAGGAACCCGGGGCCGCGCCCGCAGTTGACTCGGAGGAGGAGCTCGCCCTAAAGCAACTGATCCTTGAGGCCACGCTGGCGTGGGCGGCTTGCGCCCGAGAGCACGGCGTCATAGACATTGTGGACCCTGACCCGCCGGTGGCTGACGGCTACATGACCACGCCGACGGCGCTGCTCCCCATGAACATCACCGTCGGCCAGTTGACCGCGCTGCTCCAAGATTGCCCCAATTTCGATGCCGCCGTCGCCGATGCCCGCGAAGACGCCCGCGCCGCTTTGGGCGGCAATCCTTCGGAGGCAGAACTTGCCGAACTTTGGGCCAACTATCCCGCCGCCGATCCGTCCATCGGTTTTGCCGCCCCCGGTTTCGACGGCCGCTCCGACCCGGCCATCGAGCCGGACCCGGAGACAGCTGCGCACCTCACCCCGCTGTGGGAAATCATCACGTCGGCGTCGATGAACTATTGGGCCGAGCAGCAGGGCACCACGCTCGGCCCAGGGGTCGGCTGATGTCAACCCCCTCGATTCCGGCGGGTTCGCGCCGGCCGCCGCCGCCCTAGGCGCCGACCCCGCCAAGCTGAAAGCCTCCAACCGCAGGGGCGTCAAGAAACACGTCAAACAAGAACTGGCCGACCCCGCCACCGGCCTCTACCTCGCCGCCAGGCCCGCGACATGGGACGTCATCGACGACGCCACAGGCGTCGACACCAACCGGAAATGGGTCACCGCCGAAGGCCTCCGCGCCCGGCGCCGCGCCTGGCAGCAAGCCTTCGCCCCCAGACTCGTCCCCCTACACGAAACAACGCCCACCAAAAACCCGCCTCCGCAATAGCTGGTGTCATGGTGAACGTGGACGACGACGATTCTTGGATGGACGACGACGAGTAGAAGGTTCGTGTCATAGGTCCTCGATAGACTTGGGGCCTCGAACAACCGACTAGAAGGAAGCTATGTTGAGCGTCGCAGAACTGCTGGCAAGACCGGCCGCGGCGGCTTTGCCGCTGGCTGGCTCCACGCCGGGCGTGTTCGAGCTTCTCCTGTCGGACATGACCACGGGCGGCAACATCATCTGGGCCACCGAGGACTACGCCCACCTGGGCGCCGCCTTCGCCGCCGATCAGCCGATCACGGTCGAGTCTGTGACTGGGCTGACCGCCAGGGTGATCCGCCCGCGCGTGGAGAAGTCGAAGACGCGGCGGGGCGGCCGGGCTAAAGACAGGGCCGAGGTGTTCACGCCGTCTTGGCTGTGCAACGAGCAGAACAATCTTGTGGACGAGGCTTGGTTCGGCCGGTCGGGAGCGTTCAACACTGCCACCCGCCGAGGCTGGCGAACAACCGCATCCACCGTAGAGTTCGACGCCGAGGGGATGCGGACCTGGCAGCGCTACGTCGATGAGCGGCGGTTGGAGGCGGCGTGCGGTGAGGCCCCCTATCTGGTGAGCCGCTATGACGCGACCACTGGGGAGCCAATCGCCTTGGAGCGTCGGATCGGTTTGCTGGACCGGAAGCTGCGTGTCGTGACCGAACGCTGCCACGATGAAGGTGAATGGCTGCGTTGGGCTGAACGGGCGTTCCAGGCTACCTATGGGTTCGAGTTTCAAGGTGACAGCCTGCTGCTGGCCCGCGAGAACCTTTTGGCCACCTATGTGGACCACACCCGGCACGCTCTGGGCCGGTTGCCCGACGAGCGTGAGCTGACGGCTGTCGCGGAGGTGATCGCTTGGAACATTTGGCAGATGGACGGACTCACCTGCGCCATCCCCCTCAAACACATCAGGTCGACGGTTAGCGAGCTGACGCTGTTCGACCCGCACGGGGACGACGATAGGCTTTGCCGTGTTCGGGACTGGCGGACAGGTCAGACAGTCGAGTTCCGCTCCTTGCTCAAAGGCGGCGTCAACGGTGGCCGTTGACACGACGATCCTTGACCAGCTCATCGTCGGCAGGGTCAAGCCTCACATCTACGCTTTCGCCACCAACACCGTCCCCAACCACCTCAAGGTGGGCGACACCTACCGTCCTGTGGCCACCCGGCTGCGGGAGTGGCGCGAGCATTTCCCCGATTTGACCAAAGAATGTGACGAGGCGGCCACCGTCAGCCTGGACGTGTATTTCCGGGATTTCGCGGTCCATCGGTTTCTAGAGGTCGAGCGGGGCAAGACCAGGTTGAGCCGGGACGAACTTGCCGAGGGCATCTATTTCCGCAAGGAGTTCTTCCGTGACACCGCTCCCGCCGACGTTCAAGACGCCATCGCCGACATCAGGGAAAGCTACGATGGCGCTTCGGACAGCTACGACTACTATGACGCGAATCGGCTGCCCATAGAGTATCGCTACGCCCGAGGCCCAGAATGGGTTCTGCGCCCCAACCAGCAAGAAGCGGTCGAACGTTTCACCGAGGCGGTGCGGAAAGGGCGTACCAACCTGCTCATGTACGCGGTCATGAGGTTCGGGAAGTCGTTCACGTCGCTGTGCTGCGCCAAGACGATGGCCGCCCGCACGGTGCTGATCGTCTCCGCGAAGGCGGACGTGAAAGTCGAGT
>JAITJY010000027.1 GCA_031278675.1 Bifidobacteriaceae bacterium | reverse complement strand
GAGCGCGCCGCCGCCGACACCGTCCGGCCCGGCCGCCCGCGGTCCGCTTCCGCTGGCCCGGCCGCCCCAGTTCCGCTTGCGCCGGCCCGGCCGCCCGTGATCCGCTACCGCCGGCCCTGCCGCCCGAGTTCTGCTTGCGCCGGCCCGGCCGCCCGGGTTCCGCTTCCGCCGGGCCGCCCGAGTTCCGCTTCCGCCGGGCCGGCCGCCCGAGTTCTGCTTCCGCCGGGCCGGCCGCCCGTGATCTGCTTCCGCCGGGCCGGGGAGCGGGGGGTGAGCGGACGGCATCGTCCAACGTTTCGTCACGTGCCTTCTTGGAGGGCCGTGGCGGGCTCCAAGCGGGCGGCCCGGATGGCGGGGGCGAGGCCCGCCAGGACGCCAACCGCGCAGCCGACCAGGGCAGCCGCACCAACCAGACGCAAATCGAGCACCGGTGTCCACTGGCGCGCGGCAGCCAACCCGACCGTCGCCAAAACCCCGGCGGCAGCGCCGGTCAGCCCGCCTAGCAGCCCCACCACGGCGGACTCGGCCACGAACTGGGTCGCCACGTTCAGCCGGGTCGCCCCCAGGGCACGGCGCAACCCAATCTCGCCGCGCCGCTCCATCACCGACAAAGACGTCACCACCGCGATAGTGACCGCCCCGATCGCCAACGCAACCAGACCCAACACCACGAACAACGAGTTGACATCCGCCGTGACCTGCTGGCGGACCTGGGAGGGCGGAAGCGGCATGGACACCTCGAACCCGGTCGGATTATTCGGGCTGAGCGCGGTGGCAATCACGTCGCCGACCATCGGCCCGGCGCCCAACGCGACCAGCACCTGAAGTTCGCCGGGAGCGGCCAGCCCGAACACGGCCCGGGCGGTGGACTGCGGCACAATCACCGCGTTGACCAGGCTCTGCGCCCGCTCCGCCCGGTCCAAGATGCCCACCACGGTGTAAGAGCGGCCGTTGATGAACACCGACGGCTGGTTATCTACCCGGGTGACGCCGAGCAGCGCAGCCGCGTCCCGCCCCAGCACCGCCACCGGCAAAGCGCCCTGTTCATGGAAGCCCGTCAACCAGACGCCCTGCGACAGCACGCCCGACACGGCCTCCAACACCCCCGGTGTGGCCGCGTAGACATCCGGCACCCGGACCGGGGGCGCCATCGGATCATAGACCGGCGCGGCCGCAATCACAGCGTTCTGCAATTCGATCTCGCTGACGAGCCCAGCTGCCTCCACCCCGTTCAGCCGGGTCGCGGTCACGTCCCCATCCCACGGCAGCACCGCCCTCGCGGAGGACTCCCCCGCCCCGCCGTGCTGATCTTCCGCAGGCCGCACCACCCCGTGGACCGCGTCGACCGCGTTGAACACCGCCTCCAGTTGCCGCGCCCCGGTCTGCGCAAACCCGACCGTCGCCACCAACGACCCGATCCCGAGCACCACCGCCAACGCCGTCAACGCGAGACGCCCCGGCCGTCCCGCCAGCCCGCGCACCGCCTCGCCCAGCAGGTCACGCACCCCGAACCGGTCCCCTTTGGGCAGTTGGGCGCTAGCCGCAGCACGCTTTCTTGCCCGATGCCGCCGACTCGCCTGCCCGCTGTTCGCGCCGGCCCCAGCCCGCTTGGCCGCAGTTGTTCCAGCGTCTGCATGCTTGGCCGCAGCTGTTCCGGCGTCGGCGCGGCCCCGCCGACTCACGGTTCCTCCGCCAGACGCCCGTCGCGCATCGTGAAACGCCGCCGGGCTGCCGCCGAGACCTCGGGATCATGTGTCACCACGGCGATCGCCAGGCCGGACCGGTTCAGGTCTTCTAGCACGCCGAGCACCTCTGCAGAGGTGGCGGCATCAAGATTCCCGGTCGGTTCGTCTGCCAGCAACAGTCCAGGCGAACCCGCCACTGCTCGGGCGATCGCCACGCGCTGACGCTCCCCGCCGGACAGCGTCGAGGGGTAGAACAGCGCCCGGTGTGTCATCGAGACTCGTTCCAACGCTCGCCAGGCGCGTTCGCGCCGCTCGGCGCGGGGTATTCCGCCGTAGGCCATCCCCAGCACCACGTTCTCTAACACGGTGCGCCGCACCAACAGATGGAACGCCTGGAACACGAACCCCAGCCGGCGTCCCCGCAACCGCGTCCGGTCCCGGTCCCGCAACGGTGCTGTGTCAACTCCGTCCAGTTCGTAGCGGCCCACCGTGGGCCGGTCCAACAACCCCAACACGTTCAACAGCGTCGATTTCCCGGACCCGGACGGCCCCATGATCGAGACGTAGTCCCCCCAGTTAATCGTCATGTCCACATCTCTCAGCGCCAACACGGTGGTCGCGCCCGGGAAGGACCGTGTCACGCCTTCTAGACGCACCACCGTGGCCGGCACGAAACCCACCTGCTCGGTCGGCGGTTCCTGAGGCAGGGTCGGCTGCGTGTCAACCCCCGCCGCCTGATACCAGCCTGCGGCCCCGCTGACCGCTGGGATTCGTTCGGTGGTCACGGTCAGGCCTCGTCTGCCTCGTCATCGGCGGTGGTCGCGCCACCCGCCACCGATGCCGCCCGGCCAACCACCACCAGGTCACCGGCGGCCAAATCGGTGTCCGCCTCCTTGACTTCCACCATCCCCTCAGCAACCAGGCCCGGGGTGAACAACACAACCCGAGTGGACTGATCCGCAGCGGCCTGATTCTTCGCCAGTTCGCCCACCACGACTTCGATCCGGGCATTCCCGGCCGTGTCCGCAGAGACCGCCGCCACCGGCACCACCAGCGAATCCGCCGATGACGTGCCCACCACCATGGTCACCAACAGGTTTCCCACCAGCTGGGTTGCGTCCACGCCACCCAGGTCCGCGACAGTGATTGTGACAGCGCAGGTGGCGGCGGCACTCGGGTCTTGGGCGGACGCCTCAGGGCAGATTTCGGCGATCTCACCCATTATCTCGCTCGCACCAACCGTCAACGCGGCGGGGCCACCCACCACCAACAGGGCGGCTTCGTCGGTGTTGACCTGCGCGGTCACCTCGATATCGGCACCGGACAACACCACCGCTGCGCCGGATGCGGCCTGGCCCGTCATCAGGTCAACCGCGCTCGTGGACTCGTTCAAGTCAGCGCCGACAGTCACGTTGACCTTGTCGACCCGGCGGGGCAGGTCGGATACAAACACCACAGCACCCAACGGCATCGTGGTCCAGGCGGCCCGCTCGGCGTCCACCAACGCTTCTTCAGCGCGGGTAACCGAACGTTCGGCTTGCGCCAAGGAGGACCGCGCGGCATCGGCCGCTTCTTGCGCTAACGCTTTGGCTTCTTCGTCTGGTGCCTCGGTGACGGCTTGGTTGGCTGTGTCTACCGCTTTGGCGGCCTGTGTGCGGGCCTCTTTGGCGTCTGTCACCTGGTCGCGGGCGTCGCGGACGGCCTGCGCGCGGGCCGTGTCTTCGCTGCCGGGCGCCGGGTAGCCCGCGTTTTCATACAGGGCGCTGACTGCGCTAGCCAACGTTGCGTCGTAGGTCTTGGACTCGAGGTTGCCGGCGTTCAACCCCAACCCGGCCAACGCCTCGCGGAGCTGGATCACGTCTGGGCCGGAGGAACCCGGCCCCACCGACCGGTAGGCCGGGAAGCTGCCCTGGAGGATAAACACGGGGCTGCCGGACACCTCCAGGATGACATCTCCGGCGTTGACCTCGGCGCCGACCTGCGGGACCTGGCCGGTCACGACCGGCGCACTGACCCCTTCCGGCGCGGACGGGTTGATCTCGATCGGGTCGGAGAAGACAACATCCGCGCGGGCTGTCACCGTCGAGGTGATCGCGCGGGCCTCAATCTTGGCGGTGATGAGCCCCTCTGGGGGCACTGCGGTCTCAGCGGCGATCTCTGCCGGGGAACGGATTAACCCGCCCAGCGCAAACCCGGCCGCTAATGACACCACTGCGACCAGCGCCAATACCCACACTGCTTTACCGGATCGCCACCAAACGGCGACCCGTCCAGCACTAGGTGGCCCTGCGGTCTGTTTCGGGACCGGATCGGGGCTGGGCGATCCGGAGGACAATTCCATGCGATCTCCTCACGTCTGGGCACGCGTGGACGTTCCACATGCTAACACCGGTCTCTGGTCGCCGCGTCCTCCGAGGCGCCGATAAGGCGCCGGATGCGCCCCCAAAACCCGACTTGACCCTGTTTGTCCGCCGTTTGGGGGGCAAACCAATTGTTGGCCTGAGGTTTGCGGTTTTTTTGGCGCTCATATTCCCTCCGATCTGTTGAATCTCGTCCCGCTGGGGGCTAATGTCAAAGACAGCCAATCCGTCATAACTAAGCGCATTGACA
>JAITJY010000412.1 GCA_031278675.1 Bifidobacteriaceae bacterium | reverse complement strand
CATCGAGTTGGTGATGGCAGCCGCCCATTTGGAGGACCACTTGGCCGATGCCGACCTAGTACTTACCGCCGAAGGCTCACTTGACGCTCAGACCCTGTTAGGGAAGACCCCTTATGGGGTTGCTCAGGCGGCGGCGCGCCACGGCGTCCCCGTTATCGCGTTCGGCGGGCGGGTCGCGCCCAGCGCGCGGGTGCTGAGCGACCACGGCTTCGCCGCTGTTGTACCAATCTTGACCGAGGTCACCGATCTGCCGGCCGCGCTCCGCGACGGCCCAGCGAACCTGGAACAAGCGGTCGCTACGGCGCTGCGCCTGGTGGCGCTAGGCGCCCAACCCTGACCGGCCGCCCGGCGCTGCGGGGCTGCGCCCGGCCGGCCCGGGCGCCGCCGCGCCCACGCGGGTGGGCCTGGTCAAACGCTGACCGCCCCGGCCCGCTGCGCCTGGTGGCGCTAGGCGCCCAACCCTGACCGGCCCCCGCCCGGCGCTGCGGGGCTGCGCCCGGCCGCCCCGGCGCCGCCCCGGCCCGCCGCGCCCGTTGGCGCGCGGCGCCCAACCCCGCCCGGGCTACCAACCCCGCCCGCGCCGCCGGCCGGCTGGGCCGGCGGCAGCACCAGACCAACCAACCGGTCGGCGAACCCGGCCGGGGCAGGCGAACGCTCCAGGGCGTGCAGGATCGCAAAGCCGACCAGAGCCTTGGTGAGTTCTTCCAGCGGGGTGCCGGGCGGGATTTGACCAGCCTGAGCGGCTCTCTCGAACTGGGCGTGCAGGGCGAAGCCCGCCCCCAAGACCTCCCCCAAGTGGCGGCCAACGTCAGCGTTCTGGGTGGCGGCAGCCAGGATCGAACGAATGAAGGACGCATTAGCCGGGTCGTCGATGAACGCGAACACGACCTCCAACCAGTCCCGCAGGTCCACCCGGATGTCGCCGCTGTCTGGCGGGGTGAAGATCTTCGGCTCCAGCATCCCCTCCAGCAGCGTTTCGGCGACCAGTGCAGATTTCGACCCCCACCACCGGTAGATGGTCTGCTTGCCGACGTGCGCCTCGGCCGCGATCCCCTCAATGGTCAGCCGGTCATAGCCGTTGGCCGCAAATAGTTTCGCCGTCGCTGCCAAAATCGCGCTACGTGATTCCTCCGACCTGACGGGTCCGCGTTGACGATTCACCATTGAGCCATTGTATGCTAAGGCCCAAGACGGAACGTTCCGTCTCGCTAAAGCGCAAAGGAGTCATTCATGGCAGAGTTCTTGTACCGGTTAGGCAAAGCGGCTGCCCGCCGCGCCATCCTGGTGATAGTAAGCTGGGCGGCCCTGGTCGGGATCGCCGGCGCAGGCTACCTGCTGGGCCACGGAGCGCTCGCCCCCAGCTTCGACATCCCCGGCTTGCCGTCATCCCAGGTGGTAGACCAGCTAGCCGAAGAACTCCCCGAGTACGCCGGGGCCACCGGCACAATTGTGGTTGCCACCACTTCCGGCGCCCCCTTCACCGAGACCCAGCGCGCACAGATCAGCGAAGCCGTCGCCAGCGCTCCTACCTTGCCCGATGTCGCCCAAGTGACCGACCCGTTCACCGCCGAGGCCCAGCGCCAAGACCAGGTAGACCAACTCGCCCAGGGCGCCACCGCCCTTGACGAAGCGCGCGCCGATCTGGATGCCGGGCAAGCCGCCCTAGACCAGGCCGCCGCCGAACTAGACCAAAATGAGCAACAGATCCAGGCCGGGCTCCAACAATTGGACCAAGGCCAAGCTGCCCTGGACGCGGCGATCGCTCAAGCGACGGAGGCCAACGGCCCGGCCGCCGCCATGAATCCGGCCTTCCAGGCCCAGCAAGCCGAATTGGATGCCAAACGGGCGGAGCTCGAAGCCGGTCAGGCAGGGATCACCCAGGGCCGGACCCAACTCGAAACCCAGGCGGCGCAACTCGCAGACGGCCTAACCCAGATCGAAGCACAAGGCGCCCAACTCCAAGCCGCCCAGGAACTGGTCAGCCTAGCTGAGCCGATCAGGCTGATCAGCGAGGATGAGGCGGCCGCCCAGATCCCGATCTCTTTCACCGAACCGCGCATGGACCTCGCCAGCTCATCCAAGACGGCTGCGATCGAACACTTCACCGAGGCGGGTATCGACGGAGTTGAAGTCGCCGTTTCGGTGGAGATGTCCCAGGACGTGCCGGATGTCTTGGGCTGGGGTGAAGCCGTCGGCTTGGCGTTGGCGGCGGTGGTGCTGGTAATCATGTTCCGGGCGCTGGCCCCCACTCTGGTCCCGGTGATTGGTGCGGTCACAGGGGTCGGCGTAGCCGCGCTGGGCGGTTTGGCGTTTTCTTCGGTGGTGACCATGACCTCGGTCACGCCAATCCTGGCGGTCATGTTGGGCCTCGCGGTCGGGGTGGACTATTCGCTGTTCATCATCAACCGGCACCGCCGCATGCTAGCCGCCGGTGCGCCGCTGGCGGAAGCGATTGGGCTGGCCAACGGCACATCCGGGACGGCGGTGGTGTTCGCCGGCGGGACGGTGGTGGTCGCTCTGGCCGCGCTCGGCGTCACCGGGATACCGTTCCTCGCGCTGATGGGCGCGATGGGTGCGGCCGCCGTCGCGGTGGCTGTGGCCGTCGCGGTCACACTGACGCCAGCGATCTTGGGTTTGATTGGGCGCCGTGTCCTGCCGCACCGCCTCCGCGAGGCTGACCCTGTGCCCGTCCCGGAGGTGGGCCAAGCGGCCAAGGCTTGGGTCGGCATCGTGCGCGCGGTTGTGGCGGTGTGTGCCCTGGGGGTCCTCGCGATCCCTGCCCTGGACATCCGCCTCGGCTTGCCGGACGGGTCTTCGGAGCCACCCGGTTCCTTAGCCGAGCGGGCCCACGCGCTGACGGCCGCCGAATTCAGTCCGGGCGCGAACGGGATGCTGCTGGTCACGGCGGAGTTGGAGGACACGTTGGACGATGCCGCCCGCACCACCACCCAGCTCGAAGTTGCCGCCGCGTTGGGCGCCCAGGCCGGAGTGGTTGGTGTGGCGCCGGTTGGGATCTCCGAATCGGGGCATCTGGCGGCCTTCCAGGTCCTGCCGGAAGGCGGCCCGAACGATGAATCGACCGCTGACCTGGTGGGACGCCTGCGTGCACTCGAGGTGGACGCCGTGGGCGGTCCCCTTGGGGTGGCCGGGCAAGCGGCCATCAACATTGACATTTCGGATCGGTTGGCGGATGCGATGCCGCTGTATCTGGGGGTGGTGGTGGGACTGTCGCTGGTGATCTTGGCGATCGTGTTCCGCTCGCTGCTGGTCCCACTGATCGCCGCAGGCGGGTTTATCCTGTCCCTGTTCGCCACGTTGGGCGTGATCACGGCCATTTTCCAGTGGGGTTGGGTCAAGGCGTTGTTCGGTTTGCACGCCACTGGGCCGGTCCTCAACTTCCTGCCGGTCCTGCTCGCAGGCGTCCTGTTCGGACTGGCCATGGACTATCAAATCTTCTTGGCGGCTGGGATGCGCGAGGCCTACGTCCACGGGATCGAGGCGCGCCGCGCCGTCGCTGTTGGTTTCAGGGCGGGCCGGCCCGTCGTGATAGCTGCTGCTTTGATCATGGTGGCGATCTTCGGGGGCTTTGTCTTTGCCGAATCGACCATTATCAAGTCCGTCGGTTTGGGCCTGGCGCTCGGTGTGGCCTTGGACGCGTTTATTGTCCGGCTGGTGCTAATGCCCGCGTTGATGTCCTTGATGGGTCGCGCCGCCTGGTGGCTACCCAAGTGGTTGGACCGGCTTATACCGCGCGCCGATGTCGAAGGGGCCGCCCTCAGCCGCCGTCACGCCGCGCTCTAGCCTCAGCCAGCGAGACCACCTTGATCAGTGGTTGGAAGAGGTCCATCACGTGGAGGGCTTGGGCGTGGGACGCATCATCGACTCCCGCACACGCTTCGCGGACCACCAGGGTTTGGACGCCCGCATCCGCTGCGGCCAGGGCCGTGGCGATCACGCAGCAGTCGGTGCTCACGCCGGCCAGCACCATCTGGCCGTCTGGTGCGAGTAGCTCAGCTAGCTTCTCGCCCCACTTGGAGAAGGTTGGGCGGTCTATCACGTTGACCGCTGCGTCTGCCAGCTCCGGGACAATCTGCCACATCGGGTGATCGGCGGCCGCCAACGCGAACGGCCAGTCCTGGTAGTAGGCGACCCAAGCCCCGGCGGGCGCCGGAGGCGCTATGAAACGGGTGAACACGACGTGCGGGGCGTACGCCCGGACCAGATGCTTGACCGGTTCGATGATCTCCTCGAAGCGTGGCGTTTTCCACTCCGAACCGGGCTCCGCGAACACGCGCTGCATATCAATCACCACCAAGTAGGTGGGCCTAGCCTTGGTCATGGCGCTGCCACCGCGGGCGGCTCGGCGGCGAGCGCTTCTTGGACCCGGACCCGGCTGCGGGTCAGCGTGACCGTTCCCACAAACCCGATGACCAACGCAAACAAGACTCCGAGGTTGGCGTAAGCCCAATCGCCGTCCTTGCCACCAACTGCGCCCATGAAATAACCCAACCAGTCAAGGAACTTGGCTGCCTCCAGCTGGTTCTTGATGAAACCCCAACCCACAAATGTCCCGGCCAGCATGATTGCCATGGGCAGTGGCGGGACCGAACCGTAGCGGCCGCGCGGATTGAACAGGTCGGCATCGGCGTAGTTCTTGCGCCGCAACAGCACGTCCGCGAGCATAATCCCGGCCCAAGCGGCAATCGGCACCCCGAGAGTCATCAGGAACTGCTGGAAAATATCGAAGAAGGTTGAACCCCCGAACACAATGTAGACGGTCCCAATGATCATGATCAGCCCGTCGATCGCGGCGGCAACCGGCCGTGGGATGGGGATGCCCGCAGAGATCAACGCCAGTCCGGAGGAGTAGATGTCCAGCACGGCTCCCCCCACCAGTCCGAGGATCGCCACCAGCCCAAACGGCAACAGATACCAGGTCGGCAAGATGGTGGTCAGTTCACCAATCGGGTCCCCGGAAATCCCCGCCCGCAGTTTTTCATCCGACCCGGCTAACGCCAACCCGTAGCCCAGCAGCAGCAGCGGACCAACCGCTGCCCCGAATGTGGTCCACCAGATCACTCCGCCTGAAGAAGACTCACGCGGCAGGTACCTGGAATAGTCGGCCGCCATGTTGACCCAGCCCAGGCCAAACCCGGTCATCATGAATACAAGTGCTCCGATGAAGGCTTGTGTACTACCATGACCCATTGACCAGACGGTGGTCATGTCGATATGAGAGAACGTCAAAATGAAATAGCCGATGGTCAACACCCCGGTTACCACGGTGATGACGGTCTGCATCTTCATGATCAGGTCGAACCCAATCACCCCGCCGCCCACAATCAGCACCGCGACCACCCCGAGCGCCACCAGTTTGATCCCGGTGCCGCTGCCCGCTCCGAGCTTTTCCATGATGGTGGCGGTCGCCATCACCGCCAGCGAGGTCAGCACAGTTTCCCAACCCACGGTCAAGATCCAGGACAACACCGCAGCCAGGCGGTTGCCGATCACACCCAGGGCGGCTCGCGCCAGAACCATGGTTGGCGCCCCGCCGCGTTTCCCGGCCAGAGCCACCACCCCGCACAGGAAGAAGGAGAACACAATCCCAATTACGCCGGCGATGCAGGCCTGGGCAAACGAAATACCGAAGTCCAAGACCCAGGCGCCGTAGCTGATCCCCAGCACGGAGATATTGGCCGCGAACCATGGCCAGAACAGTGATGCCGGTTTCCCTTTGCGTTCGGAGTCGGCAATGATATCGGTGCCGGCCATTTCGACTTTGATGACACTGGTGGATTCGGGTACGTCGGTAGGTTCAACCATGATGCGGTGCGGTTCCTTTCACGGCTCCTGGGCTTTGCGGCCGGGTAGCTCGACGGCGGGTGGCCGGCGAAGAACACGGCCATGCCCCACGTTAGCCCCAACCGGGCCCGTTGGGTAGGCCCCTGGGAGCGTGGGGTGACCAGACGGCATCGGCCAACGGGGCCTGCGGGGAACGCTGGCGGACCCGGGAGCGTGGGGTGACCAGATGGAGACGGGGCCTGCAGGGAACGCTGGCGGACCTGGGAGCGTGGGGTGAGCAGACGGCATCGACCAACGGGGCCTGCGGGGCCGTGCCTGGTCCCCGAATCGCGGGCTTGCGGCACGGTATAGGCTCGACTCCAGTCCCAGGCCCCTGATTAGTGCGAGGAGGGCATTACGCGGTGTCGCTTCCCCCTTGGTCAATTGCACCCTTCGTGGCACTGCTGGCTTGTATCGCCGTCCTGCCGCTGATCCGGCGCACCGCTGCGGCGTGGGCCAAAAACCGTTACAAACTGGCGGTGGCGCTGGTCTTGGGCGTGCCCGTCGGCATCTGGATGTGGTTCGGGGCCGATCCGCACCTGGTGACGCACGCGCTGGCGGAATACGGGCAGTTCATTGTGCTGCTGGGCAGCCTATTCACCGTTTCTGGTGGAATCTTCCTGGCCGGCGACCTGCGGGCCACGCCACGCAACAACACACTGATGCTCGCGCTGGGTGCCCTGCTCGCGTCCTTTGTCGGGACCACAGGCGCCGCCATGCTATTGGCGCGACCCATCTTGAACACCAACTCGCAACGCTGCCACTGCACTCACACCATGGTCTTCACAATCCTGATCGTGGCGAACTGCGGCGGTTTGCTCACGCCGCTCGGCGACCCGCCACTCTATGTTGGGCTGATGCGCGGCGTCCCATTCGCTTGGACGTTCTCGCTGTTCTGGCCGTGGGTGTTCATCAACGGGCTGCTGCTGTTCACATATTACGCACTGGACCGGCTCAAATACGCCCTAGAACCACCGGAGGCCATCCAGGCCGATGACGCCGAGGCCACTCCCCTATCCCTGCGCGGCGGGTGGAACCTCTTGTGGCTGGGCGCGATCATTGCTTCGGTCGCCTTCCTCGGGGAGACGCCTTGGCTCAAGGTGGGCGTCCAGGTGGCGGCCGCACTCCTCTCGTTGGTGTTGACCCCGAAATCGATCCGGTTCCAGGACAACGAGTTCACCTGGTACCCGATCATCGAGGTCACGGTCCTGTTTGCGGGGATCTTCTTGACCATGATCCCGGCGCTCGCGATCCTGCGCGCCCAGGCAGCGAACCTCCCGCTCAACGAATACACCTTCTTCGGTTTGACCGGGGCCTTGTCCGCAGTCCTCGACAACACGCCAACCTATCTCGCATTCTTCGACATGGCTCAAGAACTGACCCTGGCGGGCTACCCCGTTGTGGCCGGCGTGCCCGAGTTGTATCTGACCGCGATCGCCTTGGGTTCGGTGACGTTCGGCGCCATCACCTATATCGGCAATGGCCCGAACTTCATGGTCAAGGCCGTAGCCGAGGACCGTGGAGTGACTATGCCGTCCTTCGGCGGTTACGTTGCCCTGACCGCTAACTATCTGCTCCCCATCCTGGTGGCGCTCGCCTGCTTGTTCATCAGCCCGAACGGTGCCGTCCAAGCCACAGGCGTCCTCATCACCCTGGCCGTGGCGGCCCGCCCCGCCTATTGGCTGGTCAAAGCCCGCCGCGCCGACCGGGCCACCCAGCCCGCCTAAGCCTCGATCCACCGATCCTCGCCTACTGCGCCGCCCGCCAGCTAAGCCCGCTGGACGCCCCTGACCAGCCGGGCCACCCAGCCCGCCTAAGCCTCGATCCACCGATCCTCGCCTACTGCGCCGCTCGCCAGCTAAGCCCGCTGAACGCCCCTGACCAGCCGGGCCAGGCCCGCTGGACGCCCCTGACCAGCCGGGCAGGCCACCGGTAGCCATCGCCGGCCAGGAACGCCCATCGCACCCGTCTGGTGCTTCCCTGCGGCGATCCTCGGCGGATCCAGGCTAAAACCAGCCGGTTAGGCGGCGTCCGCTTCCGGTACTTCTGCAACCAGGACGCGTGGAATGTATTGCCGGAGTTCTTCGACCGCTTCCGAGCTGGCCCCGGAGTCGGTGATGAGCACATCCCATTCTGAGGCGTCGCCAAAGACGTGCAGCGCTGCGTGCCCCAACTTGGATGAGTCCACCAGGAGCACATGTTCGCGGGCGGCCTTGAACAAGGCGCGGTCCAGCGCTATGGCGTTCGCTTTGGAATGACAAATAGCGCGTCCGAAGACCGCAGCGGTCGACATGAAGAACTTATCGACGCGGAAACGCGCCGCCATCTGATTGGCGTTATCCCCCATGAAACAGTTGAAGTGCGGGTGGAAGCTGCCGCCGATCGCGTACAGATCAATTCCTTCGCCCCCGGCCAACTCTGCAATGACCGGCAGTGAGGGTGTCACCACGGTCAACGGCGCTTTGCGCCGCAACAACTGCGAAAACACATACCCGGTGGTGGATGGGTCAATCATGATGGAGTCGCCCGGTTCTACCAGGTCTAGCGCCGCCAGCGAGATGGCCCGTTTCAGATCAAGACACAGGCCGTGCCGGTATTGCCAGGAAGATTCGAAGTTTTCGGTCCGCGCCACGGTGGCTCCGCCCCTGACCTTGGTCAAAGCTCCGCGAGCGTGGAGTTCATCCAGGTCGCGGTGAACCGTCATGCGGCTGACCCCCAACGTTGTGACTAGCTCATCCACAGTGGCGAAGCCGTTGGCGAACAGCAGGGTCATGATCTGGCGAAAGCGGCGGCGTTGGGCAACCGTGCCGCCGGTGAACTCCCACACGTCTTGTGCGCTCAACTTCTTCCCTTCGTTAGGCAAGCGCCGCGTGCGCCCCGCCGAGACCCACCCCGAACGGGCCCGGCCGGACCGCACCAAACCCGGCCCCCGTGGGGCCTGCTATTGGTGTGATGCGATCCAGCCAGGCCCGGGACCGTATTTTAGCCCGCGCGGGTTAGGACCGCAGGGCCGCTGCGAGGCGCGGAGCCAAGAGCCGCGGCGTTCCACTGATCGCATCAACCGTGGTCCCAGCCAAATGCGAGGTCAGCGTCACGTTGTCGAGTTGCAAGAACGGGCTGTCCGGCGGCAGCGGCTCAATGTCGAACGTGTCGATCGCGGCGCCCATGATCCGGTGGTCACGCAACGCCTCGATCAGCGCGGGTTCATCCACCAGCCCGGAGCGGGCCGTGTTGACCAGCACTGCGTGCTCCGGCAAAGCCGCGATGACCGCAGCGGACACCATCTTTTTGGTGGCTGGTGTCAGGCGCGAATGCAACGACAAGATGTCCACCGCGCTGGCCATTGCCGCCAGGTCCTCATAGCTCCGGTATGGCGCATCAGGCACATAGGGATCGAAGTAGACCACCTCCATCCCGAACGCCTCCAAAATGCCCGCCACGATCAGGCCGATCTGCCCCAACCCGACCAGCCCAACCCGGTGCCCCTTCAACTCGGGGATCGCGTCTTTGTTCCGGAAACGCCGGCTCCAGTCTTGCGCCATCACCTCCGCGTGCGCCCGCGCAATGTTCCGGGTTTCCGCGAGGATCAGGCCAACCGTGAATTCGGCAACAGCATTGGCGTTGCGGCCCGGCGAGTTGACCACGGTAATCCCGGCGGCCTCGGCGGCCCCCACATCGACGTTTTCGACCCCGGCGCGCAGCACGCCGATCGCCCGCAGCTTGGTTCCCGCACGGATCACGGACGCGGCAACCGGACAAAACTGGGTTACCAAAACGTCGAATTGCACGATGTCGTCCAACAAGCCCGCCGGGACCGGCACGGCATCGGGCCCCCGCTGCTCTACCGCCAAATTGTCTTCCTGGAGGGACGCCAGCGACTCGTGGGTCCACTCGCGGACCGTCAGATCCTCCGCCAGTTCCGGTGCGGTCGCCAATCCCGCCGCCATGGTTGCGGGACCAATCAGCATGTCGGCTATCGCCAGCACTTTCATGGTGTGTGTCCTATCGCTCAGTCGGTGGCGGCGACGTCCTCATACAGCGCGAGCGCTTGGGCCACGGTGGAATCTCCGTGCACAATCGCGCCGAGCGCTGCCACCTTCGCCACGGGGTGGGGGTCTTGGACAATGTTGCGGCCAACGGCCACACCGGCCGCTCCCGCAGCGATGCAGTGACGCACGAACTCCAAGTAGCCGTCTAACCCGGCCTTCGGCCCGCCTAAGGCGACCACCGGGACGGTCGCGTCGGCGGCGATCACGGCGTCTTCCGGTGTCCCCGAATAACGCGTCTTGACTATGTCGGCGCCCAGTTCGGCGGCGAGGCGGACCGCGACAGCGACGTTCTTGGGGTCACGGTGGGCTTCGTTAGCGCCCACAAACGTGAACGGCAGCGCTTCGACAATCAGCGGCAGCCTGTACTTGCGGCAGCCCTTGTAGAGGTCGGTGGTCTGCTGCTGGAGTTCGGGGTGGGCGTCGTGACCGGGGAAGGCCATCACCACGACGCCATCGGCGCCCACTTGGACGGCATCCAGCGCGTCGTTGACGATAAAGGTCCCGGGGATTGATCCGTCGTAGATATCTGTCACGGTGTCGCAGCGCAGCACCATGCCGACGTCTTGGAGGTAGGAGCTGGCCCGTAACGCGATGCCTTTCGGGACCAGAACGCAGTCCAGGCCGTGGGACACCATCTGTGGCACGGCGTGGACAGCCCGGTCCACTCCGGCGATGTCGGTGGCGAAGGCCGGCGCGTCCAACGCGAGGATCACCGTCCGTCCGTCGGGGCCAATGATTCTGGACAAGTGCCTGGTGGTGGCCATCGTTGCTCCTTCGCTGATGGTACGGAATGGTTCAGAATGGTAACGAAACGCTATCAGTCCCCCGCAAGGATTGCAATATGTAACATCTAGCTGGTACGGTCTGGTATGTCGCCCAGTCTTTCGACTGGGTGCGCTTCAACGAAGAAGTATCGGTTAGGAGTCACCGCATGAGTTTCAAGAAACCCCTACTAGCCGCCCTAGCCTTGACCGGCATGTTAGCGACCGCTGCTTGCGGCGGTGGCGATTCGGGCGATGACGGCACGGGCGGTGCCGGAGACAAATCTGAGTACAACGTCGCCATCATCCGCTGGGACCCCAACGATGAGTTCTTCAACGGTGTCCAAGCCGGCGAAGACGAGGAGTACCAGCGCCTCGCCAAAGAACTCGGCATCACCATCAACACGAATGTCTTCGGCGCAAACGACGAGGCGGAACAGGTCGAAGCCCTCCGCGCTCAGATGGCCAAGGGGATCGACGGCGTCAGCCTGGTCTCCTGGCGCGGCGAAGCAATGAAAGGAATCCTGGGCGAGTTGCGCGATGAGGGCATCCCCATCGTGACCCACAACTCCTATGTCCCCGACGTGGAACAAACCTACGTCTCATTCGACGGCGTCCTAGCCGGTGAGAAGGCGGCCCAAGCGATTGTCGACACGCTGGACGCCAACCGCGGCGAAGCGTGGCGGCAATCAGACGGCGTGTTCGTTGAACTGCGCTGCCTGATCACACTGTCCACCGACGTGGACCGCCACGACGGCATGCACTCGGTGATCGACCCGATCATGGAAGCCAATCCCAAGATTGAGATAGTCACCCAAGAAGCTGAATGCGACGGCGAGAAGGCCCGCAAGATCACCGATGATGCGATCTCCAAGTACGGGATCGACAAGGTGCTCGGCGTGATGGCGATAGATGGGACCGCCGCGATCGGCGGAGCCATCCCCGCCCTCAAAGCCGCAGGCGGCCTGTATCCCAACACCGACCCGAAGTACATCCCAGTGGCTTCGGTCGACTGCTCCAAAGCGGAACTCGATTCGATCGCCGCCGGCGAAGAAACAGAATGCTCCGAGCAACCCGCCAAAGGCGAAGGGATTGTCGCCGCTCACCTGCTGGTGGACATGATGGTCAACCAAAAGCTTGAACCAACCCTGTCCCCCGCCGATGTCCAAGCCAAGCTGGCTGAAGCCTACGGCGAACAACCGTGGATGCCGGTCGCTGAAGTCCCCGCCAGCGGGTTCACCGGCACTTGGTACGGCATCAAGTCCTTCGCTGTACCAGGCGACCTGGCCGTGGACGCACCAGGCCACTGGGCACAGTAAAACCATGGGAACTGCCGTGGACCCTCGTCCGCCCGCCTTCCGGACCATCAAGCTGACCAAACGCTTTTCTGGCCAGACCGCAGTTGATGAAGTCGACCTGGCCATTCAAGCGGGCGAGGTCCACGGCATAATTGGGCGCAATGGCGCCGGCAAGACCGTCCTGGTCTCCATGATGGCTGGCGTCCTGCCGCCCACCAGCGGGCAACTCCAGGTCGGCGATTTCACGGGCGGTGCTGGGAGTTATTCCCCCGGCACCGCCCACGGCCTCGGGGTCACCATCATCCCGCAAGAGCCACAGTTCGCCCTGGAGATGTCCGTCATCGACAACCTGTTCCTGGGTGCGCCCCGCATGGCTGGACCGCTCCTCGCCCGCTCTGCAATGCGGCGCACCGCCGCCCAAGCGCTGCGCGCAGTCGGCGTCGATGTGGACCCCAGAGCCTGGATCGCTCACTGCACCATCGAAGAACAACAACTACTGGCCCTAGCCAAAGCTCTGTTCATCGAGGACGCCAAAGTCATCTTGCTGGACGAGATCACAGCCTCACTGTCCGCTGCCCGCAAAGACCAAATCCTCGAACTGCTGCGCCACGAAGCGCAAACCAACGGCCGGGCCTTCGTCTTGATCTCACACCGGATCAGCGAAGTCATGACCGTCTGCGACCGGGTCTCTGTGCTCCGCGACGGGAAACGAATCGACACCGTCGAGGTCGCCTCGACCACCGCCGCCAAATTGGCCGCCATGATTGTGGGCGGCGAAGTCAAAGGTCCCGAACTTGATGAGACCGCCGTCAGCGATGAAGAGATCCTCCAAGTAGACCGCCTCACCCGCGCCGGAGCCTTCACCGACGTCAGCTTCAGCCTGCGGCGCGGCGAAGTGATCGGTTTGGCGGGGTTGGACGGCTCCGGCAAAGACGATCTGATGAACGCACTGTACGGCCTGGCCAAGCCGGACAGCGGATCGGTCACCGTGTGTGGCAAAACCGCAACCATCAAATCCCCTAAGGTCGCGCGTCGCCTCGGCGTGGCCTATGTGCCGAAAAAACGTGAGGAACTCGCCATCGTCCATGGGATGAGCGTGCAGGACAACATCTTGTTGCCGATCTACCCGAAAATCCGCAATAAAGCTGGCCTGATAGACCGGCGGCGTGCGAAAAGCCTGATCGCCGGGCGGCTCAAGGTACTGCCGTTCAAGGCGCGTAGCCTCAACGTAGACATCGACTATCTATCCGGCGGCAACCGCCAGCGGGTTGTGATCAACCGCATGGCGCTGCTCAGCCCCCACGTGTTTGTCCTGCATGAACCGACCCGAGGCGTGGACATCGCCTCCAAGCCGGACATCATTGCCACCGTGCGCAACGACATGCGCGAATCCAGCGGCGTGATCCTCACGTCGGAAAGCGAAGACGAACTGGTCGACATGTGCGACCGCGTGTTCGTGTTCTTCCGCGGCCGCTGCGTCAAGGAGTTCCATCGCGGCGCGCCGGATTTCACATCTGGCGCCATCTACAACGCCATCCAAGGAGTATGACAATGCCTTCAGACCGCGCCAACGGCGCCGCGGCGACCCGTAACAGCGCCGACGCAGCGAACACCCCGGACAGCGCAGGCCTCGGGGCGCCCACCCGCCGCTGGTCCGCCCGGTCGATCGCCATCACCATTGTCCAAAACCACCTGATCTGGCCCTTGCTGGGCGTCCTGGTGCTGATTGGGTTCTTCATCCCCGGGTTCATGTCGACACGCAACCTGACCAACGTGGTTTGGGGTTCAACCCCGCTCGCCTGTATGACAATGGGCATGTTCCTGGTGATGGTGACCGGCGCCCTGGACCTGTCAATCGAATCGACGTTCGCGGTTGCGCCAACCCTGGGGATTTTGGTCATCACACAGTGGCTGCCCGGCGCCCACTGGACTTTGGCGCTGGTTACCCTGATCGCGGTCGGTGTGGCAGTTGGGCTGGTCAACGGCATGATTTCAGTGAAACTGGGAGTCAATGCGTTCCTGGTGACGCTGGCTACCATGCTGATTTTGCGCGGCGTGGTGGTCTATCTGATCCCGGAGGGCGTCTATTCGCTGCCGACCGGTTTCACGTTCTGGGGCGGCGACCGCGTCCTGGGGATACCGGTCGCCATCATTGTGATCATCCTTCTGACCGCGTTGTTCGCGGTGGTGATGAACTCGACGCCGTTCGGCAAGTCGATCTATGCGATCGGCAACAACGAGCCGGCCGCTTTTGTGGCCGGCATCAACGTCCAACGCGTCATGATTGGGGCGTTCGGGTTGGCGGGGGTGTTGGCGGCGCTCGGTGGGCTGCTCCAGGTGGGCCGCCTCGATTCGGCGACCGCCACGATGGGCGATGGCGAGATCATGATGGTGTTCGCCGCCGCCACTTTGGGGGGCACTTCGTTGACGGGTGGCCGTGGCCATGTCACCGGGATTCTTGGGGCGGCGCTGGTCATCACGGGGATCGACAACATGATGAACCTGCTTGGGGTTGAGCCGTCGATCCGCCGTATCATCTTCGGAGTTATCTTGCTGGCCGCGATCTGCTTGGCGTCACTGCAGGAGAAAGCTTCACGCGCCAATTTGTGAAAGGAGTTGACTATGCGTCGGACCTGCGCAATTGGGCTGGACATTGGTTTGAGCACCACCAAAGCGGTGGCGTTTGCGCCTGATGGGACAACTGTGGCGCGCGCTGAGCGTGATTCGGTCAACAGTCAGCCGCGTAAGCGGTGGGTGGAGCGAGAGCCGGATAGTTTCCGTGCCACGGTGTTCGGGGTATTAGCTGATCTGACGGCCCAGCTTGAGGACTATGAGGTGGTGGGGTTGTCCCAGTCCGCTCACGGCGATGGGATTTGGGTGGTTGATGGGGCCGGTCAGCCGCTGCGGCCGGGTATTTTGTCGCTTGATTCGCGGGCGCGCGGCGTTTTGGCGGAGTTGGTCAGTGAACCGTTGGCGTCTGACCTTCTTCGCGTGAGTGGGCAACTGCCGATGGTTTCTTCGGCGCCGGCGGTCTTGGCTTGGATTAAGCTAAATGAACCTGAGATCTATGCCCGGATTGCTTATGTCTTGTTCGCGAAGGATATGGCGCGGTTCTGGTTGACGGGGCAGATCGCCCAGGATTACACGGAGGTCTCGTCGGGGTTTACGGCGGTGGATAGCCAGCGGGTCAGCGCCACGGTGTTTGAGTTGTATGGTTTGGCTAAGTTGTCCGATGCCGTGCCCCCAGTTCTCGATTCGGCTCAGCTTGCGGGGTCGTTGACCAAGCAAGCGGCTGATGCGACCGGGCTCCCGCAGGGGCTGCCGGTGGCCGGCGGGATGCATGACATTGTGAGTGGGTCGGTTGGGGTGGGTGCGGTCAGGCCGGGTGATGTGTCGGTGATTGCGGGTTCCTATTGTGTCAATCAGCGCATCACTGATGCGCCGGAACGGGGTGATTGGATTACGCGGTCTTTTGTGGCTCCGGGCCTGTGGAATCTGATCGCGGCGAGCCCGTCGTCATCGACCAATATGGATTGGTATGCCCGGATGTTGTTGCCGGATTTGGTGGCTGGTTCGAAGGCGGCGGGTCGGGGATCGTTCGGTTTTTTGGATTCGGTGTTTGATGGATTGGATCCGTTGACGGAGGCTTCGCCGTTCTATTTGCCGTTCTTGTATGGTTCGCCGTTGCCAGAAGATGCGTCCGCGGGCCTGGTTGGGCTGCGTTCGTGGCACACGCGGGCGGACACCGTGCGGGCCGTGTTCGAGGGTATTGCCTTGAATCATCGTTTCCATTTGGATGCGTTACCGGTGCCGGTGGACGCGGTGCCGAAGGTGATGGGTGGCATTTCGCGTAATCCGTACTGGAGTCAACTTTTGGCTGATTTGCTGGACCGTCCCATCGAGGTGACGACCCGCTCCGAGCCGGGTGCGCTGGGCGTGGCGATGGCGGCCTTTGTCGCCGCAGGCGTCTACCCGGACCTGGATGCCGCCGTGGCTGGCATGGTCCATCCCGGCACCCGGGTCACACCCGGCCCGGATGCCGCCCTGATGGAACGCCGCTATGCCCGCTACACCGCCCTGCTATCGGCACTGCGTCCCTGGTGGGGCACCTGAACCCAGCCGGAGCGGCGGTCCGCTGGCCAGCTTCCGGTTAGCGCTGATCAAGCGGGATGAACTCCCGCTCCACCGCACCAACGTAGACCTGGCGGGGCCGGCCAATCTTGCTGGTCGGATCGGCGGCTTGCTCACGCCAATGCGCAATCCAGCCGGGGAGGCGCCCCAACGCGAAGAGCACGGTAAACATGTCCACCGGGAAACCCATCGCTTGGTAGATCAGACCGGTATAGAAGTCCACGTTCGGGTATAGCTTGCGCTCCTGGAAATAGGGATCGCTCAGGGCGGTCTCTTCCAGGGTCAGGGCTATATCCAGGAGTTCGTCATGCCCAGAGCGGTGGCGCAGGATCGCGTCGGCGTGCTGTTTGACAATTGCGGCCCGCGGATCATAGTTCTTGTAGATCCGGTGCCCAAAGCCCATCAACTTGGCCTGGCGCTGCTTAACTTTTTCGACGAATTTCGTGACGTCGCCGCCATCGTCCTTAATCTCTGCGAGCATCTCCAGGACCGCCTGGTTGGCGCCGCCGTGGAGGGGACCGGATAGGGCGTTGACGCCGGCGGCGACCGAGACATACACGTTCGCTCCGGAAGACCCGACCAGCCGCACGGTGGAGGTTGAGCAGTTCTGTTCGTGATCGGCGTGCAGAATCAACAGCACATCGAGGGCTTTGGTGATCTCTTCATCGAACGGGTACGGGCGCGAGGGCACGCCGAATGACATCCGGATGAAGTTCTCCACGTAGCTTTCCGAGTCGAGTGGGTAGAGCATCGGCTCCCCAATCGAGTTCTTGTAGCCATAGGCGGCGAGGGTTGGGACGGCGCCCATCAGCCGGTGTGTCGCGTCATCCAGATCGGTTGGGTCGATCTGCGGGTTGGTGTAGATGAATGTGGAGAGCGTGTTGATAGCGGCTGAGAGCAGCGGCATCGGATGGGAGCGGCGCGGCGCGGAACGGAACATCTCTTTGAGCCGTTCGTCTATCAGGTGATAGCCGTTGATGCAGGTGTTGAACTTGTCGAGTTGTTCGCTGTTCGGCAGTTCGCCGTAGAGCACCAGGTAGGCGACCTCCATGAACGTCGCGTTAGCCGCGAGTTGCTCAATCGGGTAGCCCCGGTAGCGCAGCACGCCCGCTTCGCCGTCGATAAAGGTGATGGCCGATCTGCAGGCCGCCGTCGACCCGAAGCCTATGTCGAACGTCGTGTCGCCAGTTAGCGCCAGCAGCTTGCCGATGTCGTAGCCGTTGTTGCCCATTGTCGCTTGGACCAGCGGCAGGTCCACGCTGACGCGGTCATGGGTAAAGATGGCATTCCCCATTGGATGATCTCCTTTGAAGCGTTGTGGGATACGTACAAGGACTACTTTACCCGTTCTTTTGGGACTTTCTGCCCACATGGCCCCCCTACCCGGCGGTTTCGCTCTAGGACCCTTGCCCTTGCCCTTGCCCTTGCCCTTGCCCGATGCCGCCCGCCCCCGCCTTTGACGTTTGCGCCAGGCCGCGTCCAGGCCCTCAATGGTTTACCGCCGCCCGATGCCGTCTCCCCGCTCCCGCCACGAGCCTCCCGATCCGCTTCGATCCGCTTCGATCCGCTTCTCAGCGCGCGGCATCGGAACTGGTCAGTGCCTACAAGAGGGTTGGGGCCTGGCCTTCGGGGCCTCGCAGTGGCTCAGCCGTTTCGCCAGTGCCCCAAAAAGGATTGGGGCCTGGCCCCAGAGGTTCAGGTGAGAACCCCGTGGCGCCAGGCCCCAGGTGGTGGGTTACGGCCTTTAGGCCGCTTGGACAACCGGTTCGCGATCTTCCTCGGTGGGAGCGGTCGCTCCCCTGTCCCCGGTGGGAGCGGTCGCTCCCCTGTCCTCGGTGAGAGTCAGGTCGCTGCCGACCCCGGAGGGCCCCGATTCGCGATCGTCACCGGCGGGTGGCGGCTCACCGGCCGAGCGCCGGCGGATGCTTGTCACCATCCCGAACACCGCGTAGGTGATCAACCCGATCGCGACTGCTACTACCAGCAGCGGCTTGCCGAAATCGGAGCCGTATTGGAGCACCTTCCCCACCCACGGCACCGAATAGGCCAGCCTGGCCCGGACTTGCTTCTCGCGGATCGGCTCGTCTTCGGCGTTGTTCGCATCGCCTTGGGTGATCAGGAGCCGCTCGCCATCCGGCCTGGTGGCCCAGGCGACCGCTCGGTGCGTCACCAAGGTCGGGTCATCCGGCTTCGGCATGAAGGTAACCACGTCACCGAGTTCTATTTCGTCGAATGATTGGACCGGGTAGACCACTGCGACGTCGCCCGGGTTGAGAGTCGGCTGCATTGAGCCGGTCAGCACGGTCAGAGCCTTGCCGCCGTTGAGTGCCGGTATGACGGCCAGCGGGACTGCCAGGGCGAGCAGCGCCAGCACCAAGACGGTCATGGCCCAAGACAGGGCCCGCCGCCAGCCCGCGCGGCGCGGACTAGCGGCGGTCTTCGAGTCGATGCTCATGTCAGTTTCTGTCCAGTTCAGCTCAGGGTGACCTGCTGGACCTTCATGCTCATGTTGCCGAACGCCAGCGCAATGTCCTGGTATTCCTGCGTCTGGCCCTCAGCGTCACCCACGGTGTCAGGCAGTGTGGCGTCGATCACGAGGGCGTACATCTGCGGGGTTGAACCAGTCTGTTCCGTCAAATCTGCGACCACGGTGGTGTAGCTGGTGCTAGACAGGGCGCCGAGGCTGAAGTCGGTTGTTCCGACCGGAGTCGCTGTCACGCCACTGCCGTCATACTTCGTCACCTTGTAGAGGCGCGCGGTGGCTGTCCAGCCGGTGAGCGACAGGTCTATGGCACTTGCGGGTTTGACCTGCAGATCGTATTTCATGTTGGTGCCGGTCGCGACCAAAGTGAACGGCACGTCAATCTCGATGTGGTCGCCTGGCACTGCGATGAAGGATGCGTCCACCAGCAACCCCTTGTTTGCGTCTGAGACGCCCTTGAAGGGTATGTTGACACCCTGGGCTCCATCTTTATTCCTACGCAGGTCGTAGGTCTTCGCGCCGATCGCCGACTGATTGTATTTAGCTGTGTCGAGGTCCAGGACGCCGTTCTTGACTGTAATCATTGACTCGTTGATCGTGTCGCTCCAGAAGGCGAAGGTTGATCCGCCCAGGAGCAATGCAACGCCGGCTGCGCCGGCGACCAGTGCTTTGAACCGGCGTGACCGCCGCTCGTTTTCGTTTCGGGGACTGATTGCCATTAGTTGTTTCCTTTCAGTGTTCGGGCCGTGGTTCCCACCATGGCTCTCCAACAAGCATCGGCGCGGGCTTATTCCGCTTTCATGCTCGAAGCCCAAAATTCGCCTCGCGCAGTTGCCTGCAAGCCCAACGTCAACGCTGTCCGGTCATGTCGGGTTGTAGCCCGTCGGCGCCTGACCGATAGCTGAAACCGTCGGCGCGGACCGGCGGGCGCCGTCGGGGGTGATCGTTGCCGTGCGCCACTGTGGGCTCCGGGTAGCGGATTTATGCGGGAAAGACCGTTGCCGGCCCGCAGCGCGGGCTGGCAACGGTCTTCGACCCAATGCTCACACCAGTCAGTGTCTCCAGTTCAGCTCAGATGCTGACCTGCTTGACTTTCAGAGACAACAGGCCGAACTGCATCGCGGCATCCTGGTGTTTCTGCGTGGCGGCGGGATCATCACCCACCGTGTCGGGCAGGATGGCATCGATCGCGATAGCAAACATCCCCCCAATTGCGTCAGTCTTTATCGTCAGACCTTGGATCAAAGACTGGTAGGAGCTGCCAGACAGGGTGCTGATCGGATACTTATTGCTAACCGCCTCCGCAGTCACGTCATTCTCATCAAGGGCTGTGATCTTGTAGAGCTGTGCCGTGACTTGCCAGCCGGAGCCCGCCAAGTCAACGTCATTGCTAGCTTTGACCTCCAAGTCATATTTCATGTTCGTGCCTGTGGCGGTCAACCAGAACGGCACGTCGACTTCAAGGTGGTCACCGGGCACCGTGATGAAGCTACCGTTTACCAACAGAGCTTGGGAGATCAACAGCCCCATGGTCTTGTCTTGGTCGCCTTGCTCGTTCCGGATACCCGCGACCGGCGTAAACATTGCTGCCGCGTTCCCTGCCCGCTTGTGCCGCAGGTCGTAGGCCGCCACGCCAATCTCTTGACCTTGGTAGGTGGCCTTCGCGACATCAAGGACGCCGTTCTTGACCGTAATCATTGACTCGTCGATCGTGTCACTCCAGAAGGCGAACGTCGATCCGCCCAAGAGCAGCGCAACGCCGGCTGCGCCGGCGACTAACGCCTTGAACCGGCGTGAACGCCGTTCGTTTTCGTTTCGGGGACTGATAGCCATTGGTTGTTTCCTTTCAGCTTCTAGGCCGATATTCCCGCCATGGCTCACCAACAACCATCCGGCCAGGCTTATTCCGGCCTTATGCCCACAGCCCAAAACTCACGCCAGTAGCGCGCGTAACTGCAGGTAAACACCAATATCCGATTCGCCTGCCGGGCTCACCGACAAGACCTGGGCCCAGCAGCCCCCGGGGCGGCATCGTGCTGCAGCGGCTTCCCAGGGCAGAAACACCCGGGGCAATGCGGTAGCGGCACCAGGCCTACGCGGGGCGCGGCGCACACTCGAACTGACACATACGGATTGCGGTAGCGGCACCACGCCTACGCGGGGCGCGGGGTTGGCGCCTAGCCGTTTCTGGTAGCACCTGTCTGGACATGTGGTAGCGCTATTGGTTCCTGTCCTCAGCGCGGTTCGCTGTTCGCCGCTTCGCGGCGGCAAAGAGGGAAGGCGCGGGTGGGCTCGTTGTCTGCTCGTGACACACTGGGCTGGGCTTGGCGCTGTCTGCGGTGGCGAGTGTTTCAATTTATCTCTTGCCCAACCAAGCCCAGTGCCCTGACCAGCGGTGATACTGCGGTGACAGTGAGGGTCAGAGATAAATTGAAACACTCGACGAAACCCAGGAGATAAATTGAAACACTCGCGGCCCCAAGCCGACGAGTTGACGCGCCCAACGAGCCCATCGCGGCCCCAAGCCGACGAGTTGACTCGCCCAACGAGCCCATCGCGGCCCCAGCCGCGTCGAGTGGCTGGTTTCATCTGGAGTCTTGTGCTCATCCGCCCTGGCCACCCTGCTGAACGCGGGTCGTAAATCGCCGCCGTCGGTCCGATGCGACCAGTACGACCAGAGCGACCAGTACGACCAGCGCCGCCGCCAAACAGCGTGCCCGGCAACACCCCCGACGAAGATCAGTGAATCGAGGCTTAGAGGCCGGCCTTGAGGAGCTCCGCTACCTGGAAGGCCAGCTCTAAGGCCTGTTGGTGGTTGAGCCGGGGGTCTACCAGCGACTCGTAACGGCGGGTCAGCGCTTCGTCATCAATCTGCTCCGAGCCGCCCATCACTTCGGTGACGTCATCGCCAGTCAACTCGACATGGATGCCGCCGGGGACAGCTCCGGCCTCGCGAAGAACCTCGAAAAAGCCCCTGACCTCATCAATCACCGTGTCGAAGCGGCGTGTCTTGACGCCGCTGGCGGTGGTGAAGGTGTTGCCGTGCATCGGGTCGCACATCCAGACCACAGCCCGGCCGTCGGCCTGGACCGCCCGGACCAAACCCGGCAGGACAGCCCGAACCTCGCCCGCCCCCAGCCGCGTGATCAGGGCGATCCGCCCCGGCTCATGATCCGGGTCGAGTTTGGCGACCAGCCGCAGCACATCACTCGCATGCGCCGACGGGCCAATCTTGATCCCGAGTGGATTGCGGACGTGACTAAGCAATTCCGCATGGGCACCTTCCGGCGACCGAGTCCGCTCACCAATCCACAAAAAATGTGCCGAACAATCATACGGTTGACCGCCGCGCGAATCAATTCGGGTCAGGGCACGCTCATAATCCAGCAGCAACGCCTCATGAGACGAGAAAAACTCCACCATCTTGAGCGCCTCAAAATCCGCGCCACAGGCGGCCATAAAACGGACCGCCTTGTCTATCTGGGCGGCAAGTTCCTCATAGCGGGCGTAAGCCGGGTTAGCCGTAAATCCCCGGTTCCATTCTTGGACCAGCCGCAAATCAGCGAATC
>JAITJY010000367.1 GCA_031278675.1 Bifidobacteriaceae bacterium | reverse complement strand
CATGCTGCGCGTGGCCGAGGGCTCGGACGAGGTCACGGCCGAGCATGTGGCGGCCGCAGCGGGTGCCGCGCGGCGGCAGCTAGCCGCGACCGTCTATGAGCCCAGCCTGCGTTCTTTGTCCCGCAAGGACATGGAGTTCTTGCGCGCGATGGCGCAGGACGATGGCGTCAGCGCGATCGCCGACGTGCGTCGCCGCCTCGGCGCTTCGCACGCGACCGCCCAACAGTACCGGGCCAGACTCATCGCTGCCGGCCTGGTCGCCCCCGAGCGTCGCGGTGAACTCTCGTTCACCCTCCCCTACCTGGGCGAATACCTCCAGGGCCCCTGAACCGCCGCCCGCGCGCCCTCCCCCGCGACCGTGGACACCGCTGGCCGGGCACCGCCAGGCAACACACCGCGCCACAACACCGCAGACGCGAACAAACAGGGCCACCAAGGCGCGGGCGAACAGCGTCGTCACCACTCCGTCCAGTAGGGCGGCGCCCGCCACGGTAGCAGCGCGCCGGAGTGTTGACGTCGCTTTCCTCTCCCGTCGTCGGCGACATAGTCCAGATCAAGTACGCGGGCAAGGCGGCCATCGAGCACTCCATGATCGTGACGAGTCGAGACGCCAAGGGTAAGATTTACGTCACCTACCACACGACCAACACCAAGAATAAGGCGGGTTCCGATGTCGTGGCCAAGTACCCGAAAGCAACGTTCTTCGCCCACCGGATCTAGCATGCCTTGGCGGTCGGATGCGGTTGGGACGGGAGGCACAGCGAATCGGGGAGCCTGGCTCGTGCGCGTCTGCGCAGCGATTGTGCCGCTAGTGGCCTTGATGACCGCCTGCGCTGAGTCGTCTCCCACTTGCAGTTACGGGGACAACGACTCAGCGGCAGTCTTGGAAGACTTTCTTACCCGTGTTGCGGCGGGCGACGAGGCTGGCGCTGAGGCGCTTCTCAGCCCCGGGTGGCACTTGGATGAGCCCGCCTTCGATGCACTCACTGACCGGTTGGCCGAGGTGGACCTCGGTGCGGTCCGGCTTTTCCCGGATCAACTCGGGACCATGTTCACCTATCGAGTCATGGATGGCCGGACGGTGGTCGGCGAGTTCGACGTGCCGACTGGTGGGGGCTGCGCGGGGATTTCATGGGGCACATACGTCGAACCCTCACAAGGGGTGGATCCCGCGATCAGCCCCTCGGCCGCGCCCGGTTGACCCGACCTCGCGCCCACGTCCGACGCCCACTCGCTGATCGCCGTGACCGGCCTGGCTCCCGCCGCGACGCCCGCCAGCGCCAGGACGACCGCCAGGGGGTGGCGCCTGCCCCGGGCCATGCGGCCCGGCCTCGCGCTTGACAGGTCCCGCGCTGGGCGGTCAGTTGACGATTCGCTCGAAGACCATTGTCGCTTGGATGCGGTCGCCGCCGCCGAACCCTTTGCTGCCGGATGCGGCGGTGCTGATGGTGTGCAGCCGGTAGCCGAGCGCGGCCTGAGCGTTGATGGCGGCTTCCAGTTCCGTCAAGTTCCCAGAGCCGGTGCCCCAGAACTTCTCCTTGAGGATCACCTGGAGGACCACGTAGCTCATGCCTTCCGGGGCGGGACGGGGCTGAGCGCCCGCTTCCGCCTCGGCCTTGATCCGGTCGATTGCCCCGCCCAAGCCACCACCGGCCGCGGGCTGGGGCGTTTGAACCCTGTCGGTCCAGGCTTGCCCATCCCACCACCGCATGGTGCCGGAACCATCGTTGTACCAACCTGCTTCAGTTGTATCTGCCATGGCCAGTCCCTTTCGTCGCAGTCCATTTTGTTGCTGCCTATGTGGTTGCCACCTGGATTCTCGCAGGTGACGGTGGCCTGCACAACCCATTGATCTGAGACTTGGGTCAACTCCCTCAGGACGCGCGGATCGGATTGGCGCCGGGCCGGCGGGGGCGGGCCGCTAGACGAAGCGTTCGAAGGTGACTGTTTCCGCGATGCGGGACATGCCTTCGCGCACGGCGCGGGCGCGGTCGCGCCTGAAGCCCTCGACCCGCATCAGTTCTTCGAGGGGTGCACCCAGGATCGCCTGCAGCGTGCCGAAGTGATCAACGATCCGCGCGGCTTGAGCAGCGCTGAGCCCAGGAACACGCGACAGCAGGCGGAAGCCGCGGGGCGAGACGCCCGCATCAACCTCGCCGCTTAGGTCAATCAGCCCGAGCGCCATGCCCACAGCCTCCGGTTCGATCAGCGCCGCCGAATCAAGCGCCGCCAGGCGCGCCAGTTCAGCCGCCGGGTCGCCTCCGGCCGCTCCGCCGGCCGTGTAATCCCGGACCAACAGCAAACGGGCATCCGGCACACCCACAATCAGTTCATCGAACTGGAGGCGCAACAAACGCCCCTCGGTGCCTAGTTCAGCAAGGACCGCGCCAACCTCTTCACCGATCCGCCAAACCATTTCTTGGCGTCCCGCCACACCGGCCACGTCACGCACGGTGACCAGGTCTTCTACCTCTAGAGCAGACAAGGACGCCTCAACCGTATCCAGTTTGTCCCGGTAGCTTTCCAAAGTGTCCAGCGCCTGCTTCGCACGCGAGGACAATTCCGCTGGGTCCTCCAGGACATGGCGAGTGCCGCCCACATAGAGTGCAGCCACGTTCATCGACTGGCTGACCGAGATCACCGGAAACCTGGTCGCCTTAGCCACCCGCTCCGCTGTCCGATGCCGTGTCCCAGATTCCGAAGTCGGGATAGTTGGGTCCGGCAACAGTTGCACCGCCGCCCGGACAATCCGCTCAAGACTGGTATCCAGCACCACTGCACCGTCCATCTTCGCCAATTCGCGTAGCCGCGTGGCGGAGAACGGCACATCGAGTTCGAAGCCGCCAGAGCTGATGGCCTCAACCGATTCGTCAAAGCCCAGCACAATAAGGGCGCCGGTGCGGCCCGCCAGGATGCGCTCCAATCCGTCGCGCAACTGGGTGCCGGGCGCCACAGCCTCAAGCGTGGAACGCAGAATCTCGTCGCTGGCGAGTGTGGGCACATCCTGATCATATCGCCGCTTCGAGAATCCCGGCGACTGTTTCGCGAAGTGCCGCCACCGCTTCTTGGACATTTGCGACCTCGATCAAGCGCGGAGCGGTGCCCGCGACCGATCTGTCCGCCTTGGTGCCGCTCGGCACCAAGGCAGAGGTAAAACCCAGCCGACCGGCTTCGGCGAGCCGACGGCTCGCCCCCCGCACGGGCCGGATCTGGCCCCCTAGACCAATCTCCCCCAGCACCGCCATCCGTCCGCTCACCACCCATCCGAGCCGGGCAGAGACGCAGGCCAACGCGATGGTCAGGTCCAGGGCGGGGTCCGCGCAGCGGATCCCGCCCACAGTCGAAACGTACACGTCGAGTGCCCGCAAGCCAATATTGGCGTGTGTTTCCAGCACGGCTAGCACCAGCGACAACCGGCCGGAATCCAACCCCACGGCCCTCCGGACAGGCCGGCCTTTCTTGGGCCCCTTGGCGGCCAGCGCCTGGATGGCCAGACCCATGGGCCGCAGCCCGTCGAGAGTTATGCCCGCACAGGTTCCCGGCGCGGCTTGGGCCTGGTCATCCAGGAACAGACCACTCGGATCAGCCACCTCCTCGATCCCCCGCTCCGCCATCTGGAAGCACCCGACCTCATCAGCCGCGCCGTAGCGGTTTTTGGTCGCCCGGAGCCAACGCAGCGCCGCATTCCTGTCGCCTTCGAACAGCAGCACGGCGTCTACCAGGTGCTCAATGGTGCGCGGGCCAGCGACGTTGCCGTCTTTGGTGACGTGACCCACCAAGAGACACGCCGTCCCGCTCGCCTTCGCCGCCGCCACCAACGCCCCCGTGACAGCCCGGACCACGGCCACGCCGCCCGGCACCCCGGGCACCTCAGCACAGCCAGCCGTCTGGATCGAGTCCACCACCAGCAGGTCCGGCGCGCCCTGCTCCATCAAGGTGAGCAGTTCGCCCAGGTCTGATGCCGCGCTGAGCCGCAGGTCAGGGTGGTCCGCCCCGATTCGCCCAGCCCGCGCCGCCACCTGGGTGAGCGATTCTTCCCCGGATGCATAGATCACCTTCAGGCCACGCGCCGCCGCCCGGGCAGCCACCGCCAGCAGCAGTGTCGATTTACCGACCCCCGGTTCGCCGCCCACCAG
>JAITJY010000356.1 GCA_031278675.1 Bifidobacteriaceae bacterium | reverse complement strand
ATCACCTGCGCGACAGCCGTCAACTCGCGCTCGTCGGGCAGCCGACGCAGGGCGTGCCAGATGTAGTCCACATAGGTGGCCAAAAGGTTCTCGCGAGCCAGCAGCAGGTTGTCCCCCTGGAACTCGAACCCATAGGTGGCCTGGAACGCCCGTCTGGCCCAACGCAGCCATTCGTCCTCGTCATGGCAGCGTTCAGTCACGACACGCAGCTTCCGGTCCAACACACCGATTCGGCGCTGCAAGGCGATTGGCTGCCCGGTGGTCGCATCGTAGCGGCTCACCAGATAGGGCGCCTCACCGCACGCCGCCTCCAACCGTCGCTCACCGACGTAGCGCTGCCAAGTCCGCTCCCCTTCGGCGTCGAACCGGATGGGAGACATGGTTGTTCGCCAGCCTCGGCGGATGGCGGTGTTGAACACTCCCGTCCGGCCGAACCAAGCCTCGTCCACGAGGTTGTTCTGCTCGTTGCACAGCCAAGACGGCGTGAACACCTCGGCCTTGTCTTTGACCCGGCCGCCCTGCCGCGTTCTCGACTTCTCCACGCGCGGGCGAATCACCCCGGCAGATCCGACTGTGATCGGCTGATCGGCGGCGAACGCCTCGCCCAGATGAGCGTAGTCCGCAGTCGCCCAAATGATGTTGCCGCCCGTGGTCATATCCGATAGAAGCAACTCGAACACGCCCGGCCTGAAGTCGGCCAGCGATGGAACCGTCTCTGACGGCCTCGCCGCCAGTTCTACGACGCTTGGCATAGCTTCCTTCCGGTCAATCGCTCGCAGACTCAAGTCTATCTGGGGCATACCGCTCTAGATCGGCTCCTTAGCAGGGGGCGGGCGGGTCGGGTTGTGCCGGACGGCATCGTGCATCTTGACGGCCCTGGCGCCCCCCCCAAGGAGGGAGCGGGGGGTCGGGTTACCGGACGGCATCGTGCATCTTGACTTCCCTGGCGGCCCCCAAGGCGGGAGCGGGCGGCTTTGGTCAGGTCGGGACGGCGCGGCTTTGCGAGCAACCGGACGTTTGGCCGGGCCGGAGCTGGGCGATGGTGCAGACGGGCGCGGCGAAAGCGTCTGTCACCGCGACCTGCCTCAAGGTGGACTTGCCGTTGTTCGTGACCGTGTAGGTGAACCAAACCGTCTCGCCGGGCAGCAACGAGCTGTTCGCCTCGATCTCGGCTGCCCCGCCGCCGACGATGCCGTCATGGCTGGTGTCGGCGCCAACGCCGCGCCAGGCCCGCAACTCGATCTCCAGGCTGGAGACAGAGCAGGCTGCCAGCTCTGCCTCCGGCAGGAGGATGGTGCGCGAGTATTGCGAAGACTCCGACTGGCCGCCGGGGTAGATGCCGTGGGTCTGCACCCGGAGGTAGCCCTTGGCGCTTGACGGGAGGTCCGGGACAATCACATTCGACCGGCCCGCCTGGTCGGGGGTGACGTTGTCGACGGAGCCGAGGTACTCTTCGGCGGTCGTGCCAGCGGTGTAGTAGAAGTCGATCGTGACGGGTTCCTTCGGCGCGGTCCCGGAAGCCTGCCTCAGCAGGTCGACGGCCAACTGGCAGTCGCCCACCACGTCGGCGCCCGTCGGGTACCAGGTCAGGACTTTGCGGTTGGATGACCTGCCGTAGTTCTGAAACATTGACGCATCGCCGGACTCCGAGGTCTCCTCCTTCGCGGTCGCTGCCGTATTCGAGCTAGCGGCGTTGGCGTGATTGACGCCAAAGGTGTTCCGGCGGACGGTGACGATGCCGGTGTCATCCAGGCTGACGCCCAGCTTTGTGTACCCGTCGAAATAGTTGTCCTCAATGAACAGGTTCGACGGGGTGGTGTTGTCCCTGCTGGAGGCCCCGCCGTCGTAGTAGATGGCGTAGCCCTGGGTCAGGCCGGAGCCGGAATTGTCGAACACGTTCTGGCGCACGTAGCTGGTTAGGCCCATCGTTTCGCCTTTGGGCAGGAGGATCAAGGCGGACGAGTCGCTGGAGCCGATGGCGGCGTCCTTGAAGGTGTTGCCCCGGATATCGAGTTGCGGGCTGGCCCCGATGTCATCCGAGACGTCGATCACCCGGCTACCGCTGGCGTAGCCGGTGAAGCGCGAGCCCACGACCTCAAGCCCAGTGAAATAGGCCCGCCGGACGCGCAGCCCGGAGGAAGACTCGAAGTCTGAGTTCACCACTTTGACGTCCTCGAAGTGCGCCCAGTTGCTCTGCAGCGAGCCCGAGCCGGCCAGGTCAATGCCAGAGGACCCGCTGAACCGCGATTCCGTCACTGTCAACCTGGTGATGGCGTCCCCTTTGCAGGTGATCTCCGAAGCATCGGTGAAGGTCGAGTTGCTCACCACCCAATCGTTGACGGTGCTGGACTCAATAGTGATTCCGGCCGAATGGGCGAAAGTCGAGTCCTCGAGCGTCAAGCCGTTGACGGTGGCGTTGGAGATGGCCAGCCCCGCAGAGGCGCAGCCCCCACCGTTTAAGTAACTGCAACTGGAGCTGACCGGTTGGTTGTCAACAGTCACATTCGAGATCGTGGTCCGCTCGATGACGGATTCGGGCTGGGAGTTGGTCGACCTCATCACGATCGCGCCGGAATGGTCGGCGTCATACAGCCGCCCAACGGTGTAGTTCTTCACGGTTATGCCGTCCGCGCCGCCTTTGATCCAAACGATGCGCTCCGCGTTGTAATCATCGACCTGCATCGTTGTTCCGCCGTCCAGGACCGAGCCGTCTGACTCCACCCCGAAGACAATGCCGGTCTCGCCGGGCAGGATACCGGAGAAGTTGAGCAGTTTGGTGCCCTTCGCCTCGATCCAAAAAGCCGCCGCCGAGTCGTCGGTGGTCGCCTTCACGCCCAGGCGGTTGTCCAAGTCAATTGTGACGGGCCGAGTCACATAGAAATAGGCGCCCCTGTCCACGCCGGTGGCATTCTCCGTCGTCATCCAAGCGCTGCGCGAGTCGGACATCGAGATGGTGCCTGTGAGGCCGGGTTGGACGTTGATGAGGACCTCGGTGTCGCCCGTGGTCGCGTTCGAGTGCGCTATGGCGGCCCGCAGCGAGCAGTCTCCCGCCCCGGTGGCGCACCGCCCGTCGACTATGTCGTCCTGCTCAGTGCCGGCTGCGGTCGTGTTCACCGTCAGCACCAACTGAGTCGCCGCCGCATCCGCCGCAGGGGCTTGCGACCCCCAAGCGGCAGCCAAAATCAGGGCGAATCCGCAAGCCAGGGCGAGCGGCCGGAGCCAGCGCCGGCCGGAGGCCGGGCCAAGGCGCCGCTCAGACTTACCGATACTCCTCCTCACGCCCAGTCAAACAATAAGACCGGCCGTATTATTCCCGTTGGCGCCTGGCCCGCTGGCGCCTAGCCCGTTGGCGCCTGGCGGGGTCACATCGCGGCGACGTCTTGGGCTTTGGCCTTGACGGCGGCGCCGGCCTGACGCAACTGGGACAACTCGGCCGGCGCCAGTTCGCGCTCCACAATCTCCTTGACGCCCGCTTTGCCCAGCTTGGCCTCAACTCCAAGATAGACATCGCCGATGCCGTACTGGCCGGTCAGCCAGGCGCAGACGGGAATGGTGGCGCCAGAGTCGGTGGCGACGGCCTGAGCCATCCGGGCGGCCGCTGCCGACGGCGCGTAGTAGGCCGAACCGGTCTTGAGCAGGGCGACAACCTCGGCGCCGCCGCCGCGCACGCGGGTCACCAGGGCGTCGATGTCCTCCGGCGGGAGCACATCGGCCAGGAGCTTGGTCTGCCCGTTGATCTGGACGGTGCAGGCTGAGGCGACCGGCACCATAGTGTCGCCGTGCGACCCGAGGGTGAGCGTTTTGACGGCGCTGACCGGCAAGCCCAGGCGGTCCGCCACGAAGTAGGTGAAGCGGGCTGTGTCCAGCACGCCAGCCTGGCCCATGACACGGTGGTGCGGGAAGCCGGAGGCGATCTGGGCCAGCGTGGTCATCTCGTCAAGCGGATTGGAGACCACGATTATGACCGCATTGGGAGCGTATTTGGCGACGTTCTCAGCCACGCCTCGGACGATGCCCGCGTTGACGCCAAGCAGATCCATGCGGCTCATGCCGGGCTTGCGCGGCACGCCAGCCGTCACCACCACGACCTCCGAGTCCTCGATGACCTCATAGCCCTCGCCCGCCGGGCTGGTGGTCTTGCCAACGACACGGGTTTCGAAGCCCTCGATGGGCCGCGACGAGTTCATGTCCAGGGCCAGCCCCTCCGACCAGCCGTCGCGGATGTCAGTCAGGACCAATTCTTCGAAAATGTCATACTCAGCCATCCGCTGAGCGGTGGTGGAGCCGTAGAACCCGGCGCCGATCACGGTGGCTTTACCGCTGCGAGCCA
>JAITJY010000305.1 GCA_031278675.1 Bifidobacteriaceae bacterium | reverse complement strand
ACCACCCGGCCCACCCGCCCCACCCGGACGCGGCGCCGCCAGCACACCACCCCGATCACCACCCGCAACAGGCGGCGGACCACCCGGATAACCACCAGCACCAGGCGGCAGACCAGCCGCACCACCCGGACGCGGCGGCGGCTGCACACCACCCGGCCGGGCGGGAATGGCCGTCTGCGGCGGCGGCCCCACCGCGACACCCGGGTGCGGGATTGGCTGCGCGCCGGGCTGAGCCGACCGGGGCAGCGGTTGTTGCAGGTTAGCTGGTTGTTCCGGCCATTGCTGGATGGGCGGAGGCGGCGGCAGGCTACCCGGTCCACCAGGACGCGGCAGCGCGCCACCTGGACCGCCGAGTTGCGGCGGCGGAGCTGGTGTGTCCCGGCGCAGAGTCGCGTCTAAATCAGGCGGTCCGGCGGTTCGGCCAAGACCCGCCCGGCGCGCCAGCGCCGCGTCGTCTTGTTCAGCGGCATACCCGGCCTCTAACCCCAGCGGCCGCCCCTGGGACAGCCCCGGCTGGGCAGCCGCAGGCGCCCCAGCCCGAGCCACCGGTACCGCCCCAGCGCCACCACCCACACTCCGCACGGCCCCGCCACCAGCCACAACTCCGTTAGCGGCCGCCGCGCCACCGGGACCACCCGGGATTGGTTGCGGCGGCGCAGCCGCCGCCGCGGGCGCCACTTCGACCCGCGCGGTTGGGCGGGCTGGACCAACACTGGCGGCGGCCTCGTCGACCACCGTCCACACTTCATCTATGCTCACATCAGCTTGGTTGAGCAGGCTCATCAGACGGCCATAAGACTGGTACGAGGCCCCGGCGCGCAGGGTGGCGCGCCCCAACACCTGCCGCAAAAACTCGATCAGATCGGGTTGTTTATCCTGAACCACAGGCAAACAAATCAACTCACAGCGGTGCTCGGCCACAGCCACAAACACATAATCGGGGTCCAGAATGATGCTGCGAAGCTGAATCTGGAAACGCCGCAGCCCCCGCCAAGTGCTGACCACACTGCGGACCAACGCCACCAGACTCTCTTCTTGAACAGGCACAGCCAGGTACTGGCTCAAAGTCACCCGTGAACTCACACGATAACGAAACTGCTGCGCACCGTATTTCTCAAGCCGACTGAGTTTAGCCAGACCGGGTACCCGGTTGACCAATTGGGCATTGATCGCACGCTGATCAAGTTTGCTGGCATCCTTGACCTCACAACATAAATAACTATGACCACTGTCGGTGTGGTAAGTCAACTCGTACACTTTTCCTCCGATTCGTTCTCACGCACGGGATATCACTTGCTCAAGCAGAGCATCAAACGCATGTGAACGGCCCAATTGCACCACCACTTGAACATCGCCGAGCCCCGATAGCCGCGGCGCCGACCCAGCCTCGCTCACGTCCGGTAACTTCACCTTGGACGATGACGACGTGTACTGGTTGTAGAACACCGCCTGTACGTTCCAGTCCCCCTCGGCACCGGCGGCGGCACCAGCATCGGCGGCAGCGCGGGCACCCAGCGCCTCGACGGCGCGAGCCAGTTTGCGGTTCGCGGCGGCATGACCATCAGTCACGCCGACCACAAGGTCGGCCGCCGCGAGCGCCCAACCATGAGCCCCGGCCCAAGCGAACGGGATGTCAGCTACCACGTAGCCGAAAACGCCAGCATTGAACACGGTGTCATACAGGTAGATCAGATCCAACGAGGTCAAATCCATCACATCGGCTGCGCTCCGGGCGGCGGCATAGTAATAGAGCCCCGACGATTCGTCTTGGCTGGCCGCCGCCCGCAAAGCGACCGGCAAGCTCCCACTGCGCGCCTTGACCGCCGCCGCCACATCCGACATGGTCCCGCCGCCCCGGCCACACAACAATTGGCCAGCAGACGCAAACGGGGTCGCATCGAAATAGAGCACCTTAGCACCCCGGACAGCTTCCTGACCAGCTAGTTTGCGAGCAAAGGCGACGGCGGCCGCCGTGGTACCGACCCCGCCCTGCGGTGAGGTGAACGCCACGACCACACTCGCGGCACCGCCGCCGACCGGGCCGGCCCCCGCCGCCCCCACGGGCGGGCCGGACAGCTTGGTCAGTTCCGCGAACAACGCATCAACGGCCAGGTAACGGGAGAGTGCCGGCACGCCGCCGCTCTCCCGTTCATCACCGTCTACCAGGGCCGCCACCACCACACCACTGGGCATAGGGGCAAGGTCCCCCACCCGCTCCTGGTCAACTAGCAGCACACCAGGCGCACCCCGGCCGGCCCAAGCCAGAGCCTGTTCGGGGCCAGCCAACAAGCTGAGCGAGAGTTCATCAGGATAGAACTCCAAGAGCGCGTCACTCAACGACTCAGCCAATTCGGGACTGCGTTCCAGCACGCCAAGGCGAATGCGTCCAGCTGTCATTGTGGTTTCCTCCCTCGGCCAGCGCCGGCGGTTTGAACCGGCTTGATCACCCCAGGGGGCGGCTGCAGTTCCTGCGTCCCGCGGCCCCGGATGGCGCTGCGCAGCGGGTTGGTTCCGCCGCCAGCCGGATAGAGCCTATCTGTCCCTCCGGTGGTGCCACGGCTCTCCAACGGATTGGTCCCGCCCTGCGGCGAATTCTGTATCAACACCGCAGAAATATCGTCCGTCTCACCCCGGTCGCGGTTCAGTTTGATCAACTCTTGGAGTTGGGCCAGCGAGGCCGGCCCTTGTGCCAAAACTTGGCCTATTTCGTCATCGGACACCAAATGACGTAACCCGTCCGTACACACCAAATATCTGGCGTCCGGCGCGGCGGGACCCGTAAAGAAGTCTGGCTGGATCGACGCACCGGCCCCCAGGCACTGCAACAAGACGTTCTGGCGGGCATCGGTGCGGGCTCGTTCCTGGCTCAACTGGCCGCGCCGCACCTCCAAGGCGACCAGGGAATGATCCTCGGTCAATTGTCTGATCCCGTCCGCTATCTCATAGCATCTGGTGTCACCCACATTCATGATGTGATAGCGCTGAGCGGCTAACAGCAACACTGTAGCTGTCGAACCCAACGTGATATGTTCCCGGTCCGAATAGACCACCAGTGCTTCGTGGATACCTTCCGCCACTGCGCACCATTCGTGCCTGAGGCGTTTAGGGTCGACTTCGGTTAGGTCGGCGCCGCGCAGCCACGTAGCGAAATGATTGGCTACGGTCGCACTGGCGACCTCGCCCCGGGCCATCCCGCCCATCCCGTCGGCGACCACCGCAAACACCATGTGTCCGTGCCGGGCGTCATGCAGCAACTCGGCGAACACACTGTCCTGATTGGTCGGTGTATGGGTGCCCGCCGACGAGTCGGCGAAGAGGATCATGCCGTGGCGCCACTCCGTTCTTTACCGTCGCGTCGGCGCCGCCGGAACAAGATGATCAACCACATCGCACCGAACACGGCGACCGCCGCACCAATGATCGATCCGATAAACAACGGGGTGTTGTTGAACCAGATGGCCCAGCCGTTGTTGGTGACCAGCACGTCGCCGATTTCCCGGACGGATTCACGCCCGGACTTGTCAACGGCGGTGAAGACCACACTTTGCGACCTGAACGCATTCGGTACGGTCACTTCCCAGGTGTCGCCGCCGGTGTTGGTTGCCGGGACATCCGCGCCATTGACCTGGACACCCACCGAGGCGATGTTGTCTTCGAAGAAGTCCGTCACCTCGAAGGTGACGGGGAGGCTGGCGACCTCATATTTTCCGCCTTCTTTCAGGTCGGCGACCGTGATAGTGGGCGGAGTCTTGTCGATCCGGAAGGAGATCGCGGCACCTTCGGCGCAGCCGTCGATCAGGGTGGCCCACTGGGCGTCGCCGCATTCGATCAGCGGGGCGTCTTCGGCGTCATCACGCGGTTCGTCGTTCTGGCTGACGTTGCCGAGCGCATCCTTGGTCCACAGGCGCACCTCGTAGGTGCCCTCAGCCTCAAACAAGGACGCCGGCATGGAGTAGGTCATGGTGTTCCAGCCGTGTTCGCTGCCTTCGGTGACCTTGACTTCCGAATCGCTGAGGATCTTGGTGTCTTGCCCGTTGTGGATTGTTTTGACTTCGCGTTCCTCCAACGGCGAGACGTTGACCTCAGTGATCGCAATGTCACGCGCGTCTTGGAGCGGGTTGGCCGCTTCCACCATCTGTTGCGTGGCTGAATCGAACATGTAGACCGACCCGAACCGGTTGACCATGAAGGCCGCCGCTGCCGTCTCGGTTTGCCCGGCGTTGTCAACCACGGCGACGTCCAGTTGGTAGACGCCGTCACTGGCACGCAGTTCGGGCAGCGCCGCGAAGCCGAAGGACTTCCCGGACGCGTTGTCTTGGGTGGCCGGTTCGGTGATTGTCCGGGTCCGGCCGTCAGCCGCAGTCAAGGTGACCTTGAAGTCGCCGTGATCGTTGGCGCCCAGATAGATGTTGTCCGTCACCAGGACCACCGGCGCTATGGCCACCCCGGAAGGTATG
>JAITJY010000274.1 GCA_031278675.1 Bifidobacteriaceae bacterium | reverse complement strand
ACTGGCGCTGGCTGCGGTGAGCGCTAAACGTGGGGTGGACGGCATCGTCGGCTAGTTTAGCGGACAAACAAAATGCCTGGGCGGCGGCTGCGGCGGCTGCGGCGAGCGCTGGGTGTTGGGTGGACGGCATCGGCGGCTGGTTGGGCGGACAAACAAAATGCCTGACCAGCCCTTGTCCGGCGGGAGGGCGACGGATGCCCGGCCCGGAAGTCTTGCCCGACGCGCCCCCGCACGATATGTTTAGTGGATCAACAAAACCCCGACCCGACCCAACGAGGAGTCCCCATGCCCTACCAGCCAACCCGCGAAGACCGCTTCTCTTTTGGGCTTTGGACCATCGACTGGTCCGGGCAAGACCAGTTCGGCACGGCCACTCGGGCGCCAATCGACCCGGTGGTAGCCGTCCACAAACTTGCCGAGCTAGGCGCCTGGGGCATCACGTTGCACGATGACGACCTAGTGCCCTTCGGGTCCGCCGCCGCCACGCGCGAGGCGATTATCAAGCGCTTCACGGCCGCGCTCGCGGACACCGGGATGGTGGCGGAAATGGTCACCACGAACACGTTCTCCCACCCGGTCTTCAAAGACGGCGCGCTCACCGCCAACGACCGGCGCGTGCGGCGCTACGGCCTACGCAAAGTGCTGCGCAACGTGGACCTCGCAGCCGAACTCGGCGCCCGCACGTTTGTGATGTGGGGCGGGCGCGAAGGCGCGGAATACGACTCGGCCAAGGACATCTTCGCGGCGCTGGAACGCTACCGCGAAGGGATCGACACGGTGGCCGCCTACATCAAGCAAGCGGGCTATGACCTGCGGATTGCCCTGGAACCGAAACCGAATGAGCCGCGCGGCGACATCTTGTTGCCGACGGTGGGCCACGCGCTGGCGTTCATTGGGCAACTGGACAACGGCGACATTGTGGGGCTGAACCCGGAGGTTGGCCACGAGCAGATGGCGGTGCTGAACTACACCGCCGGGATAGCGCAGGCGCTGTGGGCCGACAAGCTGTTCCACATTGACCTGAACGGCCAAAAATCGGTCAAGTATGATCAAGATCTGGTCTTTGGGCACGGCGATCTGCTCAGTGCCTTCGGGACCGTGGACTTGCTGGAGAACGGGTTCCCCGGCGGCGGTCCCAGGTATGACGGACCGCGGCACTTCGACTACAAACCATCACGCACGGAGGGGCTCCAGGGGGTGTGGGATTCGGCTGCAGCCAATATGCGCACCTACCTGATCCTGGCTGAACGGGCCCGGGCATTCCGAGCCGACCCGGAGGTGGCCGCCGCCCTGGCCGAATCCAAAGTGTTCGAGTTGAGCCAGCCCACCTTAGGCGCAGGCGAATCGCTCGGAGCTTTCCTCGCGGACCGGACAGCCTTCGAGGACGCCGACCCGGCCGCACTCGCGGCCCGCGGCTGCGGGTTTGTCCGCCTCAACCAGTTGGCGCTGGACCACCTCCTGGGTGCCCGGTAGCCTGCGGCCGGCCAGGAGAGTGCCATGCGACAGGTTTTGGTTGCCGGGGTGGACACGTCCACCCAATCCTGCAAGGTGATGATTCGCGACGCGGCCAGCGGCGCCTTGGTCCGCAGCGGCCGAGCCCCCCACCCGGACGGTACCGAGGTCCACCCGGACGCTTGGTGGCAGGCTTACGGCCAGGCGGTTGAGGCCGCTGGCGGCCTGGCGGACGTGGCGGGTCTCGCGGTGGGGGGCCAGCAACACGGCATGGTGACATTGGACGATGCCGCCCGCCCCATCCGTCCCGCTCTCCTGTGGAATGACACCCGGTCCGCCCCGGACGCCGAAGACCTGATTCTCGAATTGGGTCACGGTTCAAGGGCGAGTGGCGCCAAGGCCTGGGCGGAGGCGGTCGGGTCGGTCCCGGTTGCCTCCATCACGGCGACCAAGCTCCGCTGGTTGGCCCGCGTTGAGCCCGCCAACGCGGCGCGGGTGGCCGCCGTCGTCTTGCCGCACGATTGGCTGAGCTGGCGGATCGCGGGGCATCGCAGCGGCGATGGCGCGATCGACGCCTTGTGGACCGACCGGTCGGATGCTTCCGGGACGGGCTATTGGTCGCCGTTCACGGAGGATTACCGCCTTGACCTCATGGAGTTGGCGTTCGGCCGGACGGTCGAGGTGCCCCGGGTTGTGGCCAGCGCTGCTGTGGCGGCCACGGCCGCCGGCGCCGGGGCCGTGCCGGGAAGCAGCGGGACGACTGGTGCTGGGCGCGGCGAACTGCTGGCTGGCGCCGGGGCCGCGCCGGGAAGCAGCGGGACGACTGGTGCTGGGCGCGGCGAACTGTTGATCGGCGCGGGCGCCGGCGACAATGCGGCAGCGGCCTTGGGGCTGGGCCTAGAACCCGGTGATGTGGCGATCTCGCTCGGCACCTCCGGGGTGGTCTCGGCGGTCAGTGCCCGACCGCTGGCTGATCCAACCGGGACAGTGACTGGTTTCGCGGATGCCGATGGGGCCTACCTGCCTCTGGCCTGCACGCTGAACGGGTCGCGGGTGTTCGATGCGGCGTGCCGCATCCTCGGAGTTGACTACGACGAGTTGGGTCGGCTTGCCCTGAGCGCCCCCGCCGGGGCGGATGGACTGGTGGTGGTGCCATATCTGGAGGGTGAGCGGACCCCGAACAAGCCGCGCGCCACGGGCGCGCTCCATGGGCTGACCCTGACCAACTCGACTGCCGCTCACTTTGCCCGGGCCGCGCTGGAGGGTCTGGCTGCGTTGCTGGCAGACGGGCTGGACGGCATCGTGCGCTTGGGTTTGCCGGTGCGGCGTGTCCTGCTGATCGGCGGGGGCGCGAGGCTGGAGGCGTTTCGGCAGATCGCGCCGAGCGTGTTTGGCCACCCGGTCGTGGTGCCCCCGCCCGGTGAATACGTGGCCGATGGCGCCGCCCGCCAAGCCGCCCGCCTCATCCTGGGCGCCCTGCCGGTTTGGGAGCGGCCGGGCACTCGCACCTACGAGGCGCCGGCGGCGCCGCAGGTCCGCGAGCAGTACGCCGCCGTCCGTGACCTGGTCCGCGACCGTCCG
>JAITJY010000175.1 GCA_031278675.1 Bifidobacteriaceae bacterium | reverse complement strand
CGCGACCAGTGGACCCAGCACTGCGCCGGCATCGCCCGCCATCGAGTAGAGCGCGATAGGTCGCGTCGCCCCAGGTCCGGCCACATCCCCGACCGCCGCCGCAGGCGCCGTCCCGAGCGCAGCCGCACCCAATGCATAGACCGCCAGCAACGCCGTCATCAGCGCAAACGTCCGTGAGAACGGCAACGCCGCCATAGCTAATCCAGCGACTGCGGCACCACCAATCATGGGGATGCGGCGCCCGAACCGGTCAACCACCCAACCCGCCGGCCAGATGGCCACCATCTGCACACCGCCAGCCACCGACATCGCCACCCCAGACCACAAGGCCGCCTGGGCCGGATCAGCCACCAAATAGGCCGCCACAAACAAAGGGACCAACGCACCCCGGGCCCCATTCGTGTTCCAACCCTGCGCCAGGTGCGCCAACAACGCAGCCTGATAGCGCCGGTCCGCTGCCACCACCCTAAGCGGCTTGGGCCCGCTAGGCGGGGCGGCGGCATCGTCGCTGGTCAAAGGCGCTGGGCCGGAGCGGCTCACCGTGAAGCCACCCACGTCCACGAGACCCAACGCGACCGCCGCCGCCACAACCAACGTGAACGAATAGAAGAAAAACGGCGCCCGCAACGAGATCGCCGCGAACAGACCACCGATCGCCGGCCCACTCACCGCGCCCACCAGGAAACCGCCCTGGAACAGAGCAGACGCCCGGCCGCGCCGGTCGGGGCCAACGGAAGCGAGCAACACCGTCATCGCCGAAACAGAGAACATTGCCGAACCGATCCCCCCAGCTCCCCGCAACGCGATGAGCTGCACATATGACCCGGCGAAGCCCGCCCCGACCGATGACGCCGCCACCATCAGCACACCACTGATCAACACCGCCCGGTGCCCAAAACGATCCGCCAGGCGACCCACCGCCGGCGCAAACACCAGGCGCATCAACGCGAACGCGCTGACCACGGCCGCTGCGGCGAACGCGTTCACCCCGAAGGACGCCGCGAACAGCGGCAGCACCGGATTGACCACCCCGTAGCCGATCGCCACCCCCAACGCGATCCCCGACAGGATCCAAACGTTGCGCGGCACGTAGACACCCTAGCCCCACTACGTCGCCGAGACCTTTGCGCCCTTGCGCCCTTGCGCCCTTTGCGCCCTTTGCGCCTGAACCGAGTTTCGCCTCCTCGGGGTCCCCGCTGAATATCGGAGTGAAGCGGAGAGAGTGTGTGGGGGTGCCTTAGGTGGGCTGAGCGCCCGTTCAGCATTCTTGCCGGGTCTTACGGCGGGTCTTACGGCGGGTCTCACGGCGGCTCATACAGCCGGTCTTACCCCCGGTTCGACAGCCGGTCTTACCTCCCGGTCCTACGGCCGGTCTTACCGCCCGTCTTACAGCAGATTGCGGCGGGCCGCCCAACGGGTCAGCTCCGAGCGATTCGACAACTGGAGCTTGCGGAGCACCGCGCTGACGTGCGTCTCAACCGTCTTGATCGAAATGAACAGCTCCGAGGCGACCTCCCGGTACGTGTAGCCGCGCGCAATCAGCCGCATCACCTCTTGTTCCCGGGCCGTCAGTCTGTCCAATTCGTCATCTGCGCTGGCCACGTGGCCGGCCGCCGCCCCGAACGCATCCAGCACAAACCCCGCGAGGCGCGGCGAGAACACGGCATCGCCGTCTGCGACGCGGCGGACGGCGCTGACCAAGTCTGGCGGCGTGATGGACTTCGTGACGTAGCCGCGCGCGCCCGCCCGAATGACCGACACCACGTCCTGCGCCGCGTCCGAGACCGACAACGCCAAAAACTTGACCCCCGGCAACTCTCCGACCAGGGCGCCTGCCACCTCCGCTCCGCCACCGCCCGCCCCGCCGGGCAAGTGCACGTCCAGCAACACCACGTCCGGCTGGGTCTGGCGGACCACCGCGAGCGCCTCTTCGACGGAGGCGGCCTCGCCCACAATGTCCAGGTCAGCGCCCAGTTCGGCTTTGGTGCCAGACCGGAAGATCGCATGGTCATCCACCAGCACGACGCGCAACGGCCCCATCTTGCCCACCTTCTATCTCCCCATGGACGATGCCGCCCAACCACCCACCGTAGCCCCCTCCCCTGGCACCGTAAGGGGGCCAGGCGGCGCGGGCACGGGCGCGGGCGGGGCACCCGATGGGTGCGGGACAGGCTGCGGCGGTGCGCTTGGAAGCGAGGCGGGCTGGGGCAAAACGCCCTGCGGGACAGGCTGCGGCGGGACAGGCTGAGGCGGGGCCGGCTGGGGCGGGGCCGGGTGCGCGGCGCCCAGAAGCGAGGCGGGCTGGCGCAAAACGCCCTGCGGGACAGGCTGCGGCGGGACAGGCTGAGGCGGGGCCAGCTGCGCGGCACCCGGAAGCGAGGCGGGCTGGGGCAAAACGCCCTGCGGGACGGGCTGAGGCGGGGCCGGCTGCGGCGGGGCGGGCTGGGGCGGGGCCGGGGCACTCGGCGAGGGCTCGGTTGGTTGGGGCGCAGGGGCCAAGGCCAGGTGCAGGCGAATTTCAGTGCCCTGACCAGGGCGGCTGCGGATTTCGGCGCGTCCGCCGCAGCGGCGGACACGCCCCAGGATCGATTCGCGCACACCCAACCGGTCAACTGGGACCGCATCCAGTTCAAAGCCGGGACCGCGGTCCCGGACAAACACTTCCGCTGCACCCGGCGACAATTCCGCATACAACGACACCGGCGGGGCGCCGTGGCGCGCCGCATTAAACAGAGCCTCACGGGTGGCACTGACCATGGCTTCCAGGGCAGGATTCGGGCTGTGATCCCCAACCAAGACCACGCCGATCTCAACACCGGTGGCGTCTTCGACCTCGCCGGCGACGCGGCGCAGCGCCTCAGCCACCGACACTCCCGGCGCCGGCCGGTCCTGATAGAGCCATTCCCGCAATTCGCGTTCTTGGGAACGGGCGAGGCGGCGCACCGCCGCCGGGTCCTCGGCCTGGGCCCGGATCACCGCGAGCGTCTGGAGCACCGAATCATGAAGGTGCGCAGCGATGTCAGCTCTTTCCGCTTCGCGCGCAGTGGCCGCTTTTTGGTCACCCAAAGCGCTGAGCAATCTCAGCCCCCACGGCGCCAACACCAAGGCCGCTGCGGCCAGGCACGCCAGCCCAGCCAGCAAGGTTGCACCGGTCGCCCGCAGATCAGTTCCGGGCGCCATCAGCAACGTGACAGCGACCACCACCAGCGCCAACGCCCCGCTGATCCGAAGCCAAGCGCCGCTGGTACGACGGGCGCCGGCATCGGCCTTTTCAAGCTGGCTCCACGCCAACCAGATGGCCCCCGCCAAAACCATGGCGGGCATAAACCACTCCCACGGCACCGGCACACCCGCCACCGCCGCAGCAATCAGAGCCGCCACCGCCAGCAGCGCCAGACCCGCCCCCAGTTGCGCCAACCAACGCGCCCGGGCCGGCTCATGGAGGCGCGGCGCCAACCGGGCCAGCGCCGGCGGAGGCTGGTTGGTATCACCGGACGGCACCATGATCCACAACCACAGGTAAAGCACCAAGCCGAGACCGAACAAGGAGAACACCACAAAACCCACCCGCACCGCTGTGACCGACGCCCCGAAGTTTTCAGCTAATCCGGCCGCGACCCCGCCCAGCTTCCGCCCGGAGCGCGGGCGGCGCAGCAAACGTGGTCCAGGTGGCGGCGCCATACGTTAATTGCACCAC
>JAITJY010000144.1 GCA_031278675.1 Bifidobacteriaceae bacterium | reverse complement strand
ATCAGCCCCAGCGTCCCCTTACCCCGCACCAGCCTCAGCGTCCCCTTACCCCGCACCCGACCAGGTCCCAGTTCCCGTTTACCCCGCAGCGACGGCGGGATTGCCCACGCTCCCGGCCCCGGCGGGACGGTCCACCGACCCGATGTACGATGCCGCCCGCCGCCTCACCGACCCCTCCCTCAGCCCGGCGGACCTCCGGGCCGTAGTCGCGGCTTACCCAGTGCTCGCGCCGCAGGTCGCGGCCCACCCCAACCTGTATCCCGATCTAGCAGCCTGGCTGGCCGACCTGAACAACCCCGAGGTCAATGCTGCGCTGGCGGCCAGGCGCCCCGGGTATCCCCAGTCCTGGTAGGGCCAAGACCGTTAACTTAAGGCGTTCGGGAGCGCCCCAGTCGGGGCGGGCGGCCGCCGGGCTGACCCCGGGCTGACCCCGGGCTGACCCCGGCGCTAACTCGCACCGCCCCCGGCATTCAGGCACCAGGGCGGACAGCAGGCAGGTGATCGTCCGCCGGGACGGCTGATCCGGTGAGGATGAACAGCCCCCGCCGTGCCAGGGCTCTTGGCAAAGTCCGCTGGTTGGGGTTGTGGGGTGTTGCCGGGTCGGCTGTGTGGCGGCTCCGGTGGTCGCACCGGATTCGGCGATTGACGACTCGTGTTCAGCGGGGACCAGGGCGTGTGAGCCCAAGACCTGGAATGAAATCTGCCCCTTGTTGGTGGCCATCGTCACCCCTTGGCGCTGACCAGGAGATAAATTGAAACACTCGCCACCGGAAGGGAGATAAATTGAAACACTCGACGCGGCTGGAGCCGCGAAGGGCCCATCGCGCGTGCCAACTCGTCGGCTTGGGGCCGCGAGTGTTTCAATTTATCTCCTGGATTTCGTCGAGTGTTTCAATTTATCTCCGCCCCTCAGCATCATCGCAGGTCAGAGCGTTGGGCTTGGTTGGGCTGGAGATAAATTGAAACACTCGCCACCGGAAAGGAGATAAATTGAAACACTCGACGCGGCTGGAGCCGCGAAGGGCTCGCCGAGCGTGCCAACGCACCGGCTCAGGGCCGCGATGGGCTCGCCGAGCGTGTCAACTCGCCACCGGAAAGGAGATAAATTGAAACACTCGACGCCGCAGACAGCGCCGGGCGCGGGCCGACTTTGCTCAAGGCCCTGCCTCGCCCCGCCGACGCATCGATCCGGCGCCGCTGGGTTAGGTTGGCTGGCGGGTGGCCAGGATCGCGTTGACTTGCGGGTTGTTTAGTTGCCTCAGCCACGCCGCCAGGTCGGGATACAAGTTCGGGTGCGCGGCGACCTGCGGAGCCAGGGCCGGGTAGGCCGCGACTATCTCCGGAAGTTCCGCCGGGCTGAGGGTTGGGTCGGCGAGGCGGCGGGCGGCATCGTACATCGGGTCGGTGACGTTGCCCTCGCCGCTGAAGCCTTGGCCGATGCCGTCGCCTTGCGTACCCGGCGCCGCTTGCGTTGCGGGCGTCGGTTTGGGCTGTGCTGGCGTTGTCGGGGTGCCGGGCGTTGCGAGGGCGCCAAGCGTTGCGGGCGCGGGCTGCGCGGTGGGGGCCGTTTGGGCTGGCGGCGCGGGCTGTGCTGGCGTTGCCGGGGTGCCGGGCGTTGCGGGCGTCGGCTGTGCGTCTGGGGCCCAGGTTTCCAGGGGCGGGCGCCTGTTTTCCCCAAAGCCCAGGTGGAAGGCGTACGGGAGGCTGATCGTTGAGAAAGTGGCCTTCTTGGTTGGGCGGGGCAGGGGTCCGGCCTCGAGGGCGGCGCGGAGTTTGACGATTTCGTCATCGGACTTCTTGTCGGTCATCGCCAAGCGATACCGGGCCGCTAAATGGGCAATGTGGCGGGCGACTTCGGCGGCATCGACCGATTTATCCACCATTAGATCCAGGGCGCCAAAAACCTCCACGCCGTTCTCTTTACCGGTCGCGCCGAGACGTATCTGCGGAGATGAGCCGAAGCCGCCCGGCATATAGCCAACCGTGTCGAGCCAGTCATAGCGGACCTGAGCTAACATCGCCACGCCACGCGCCGCCCAAGCAGTGACCGCCTGTTCAATGATACTCCGGCCGAGCCGGTTCCCTGAGCCTGGTTTTGGGCTGAACATGACCGCCCGCGAAGCGGTGATAATCAGCACCAATTGCTTGATTTCGGCCGCCATATCCGTCTTCCATTTCCCCTGCAGCCGCCACGAATAATCGAAAGCTTTAAGCGGAATGGGGTCTTCAATGACGAGGTCCCACGGTTCAGGGACAAGCCGCAGATCTTCGCTGATCGCCGCAGAATTCCAGGGGTCGGATGTGTCACCGATTCCTTTGCTTCCGATCCATCGGGTCATGGGTTTTCCTCCCAGCGGTTGTACATCTACCGAAAGCGCCGCAGACCCGTTTCGCCGGGACGCCGCCAGACGGGCGAGACGCCCGCCCACACGCCGTTGACCTGCGTATTTATCGGCTTGTTCGCCACCGAGGCTACCACTGCGCCCAAAAGCCAGTCAACGCTGACCCGCCGAAGGGGGGATCATCAACCATTTAGGGCGCGCCGGTGAATTAACGCTGTTTTGAGTGGGTGTTGTTGGGTGATGGTGTCGTGGGAGATGTGGAGGACCGGGACGCACTGCTGGGACACCATCTAGACCAGCCCGAACTCCGCTTTGACCTCGGCGTGACTGATGGTCGCCAACTCGCCCCGTCTGATCGCCTCAGCCTCGGCTCGCAGCGTGTAGGCGTACCCCAAGTCCGAGGTGTGTCGCTCCAACGCTTCACGCAAGTAGTAGGACGCCGGGGGTGTCGGGGCGGCTCCGGGATAGGCGACCGGAGGTGCCTGCGCTGGCCCGCCGCCCGGATACGCCGCCGGAGGTGCCTGCGCTGGGGCGGCTCCGCGATAGGCGACCGGAGGTGTCGGCGCTGGCCCGCCGCCCGGATACGCCGCCGGGGGTGCCGGCGCGGCCCCGCAGTTGGTACAGAAACGCGCTCCAACAGGCAGTTCAGCCGTGCAATTGGTGCAGCGCAGAGAAGACCTCCAATGATCCGTTGCCCGATGCCGTCCCACCAGCGACCACAACGCCTCACTGTAGGCAGTGGTTGCGCCGCCGCGCCCAACCTACCGCCGCCCCTTTGCCCAGGTCAACGGGGCTCAGCTCCGCAGTCCTGGCCGGAGCGCCGCAGGTGCGGCCCGGACGCATCAGGCTCGGCGAGCGCAGTAGTCGGGGATCTGTGGATCTAGAATCAGGCCGCTACACGGACCGAGAGCGCCAGGTGCTCAACCCATGCCTTCAGGGTCGCGGCGCGACCCACCAACTCGCCGTCGATCTGGACCAACTGGTCGGTCGCGCATTCGACCTGGAGAGCATCAGACTGGCGGTAAACCAGCCGCCCTGAAGCCCAGGCCGGCGACCACCGAATCCTGAAAGAATGCAAGAACACCTGGGCGGCGACGGCAGCCCAACCGATCAGACCGTGCCTGGTTTCGGCGGTGACCAGATCAAGGAGCCCGTCGGTCAGGTCGGCATCGGGCGCCAAGTTAAGGCCGGCGGGCAGCAAACCACAGTTCCCGAACATCACAGACCGGACATCGACCAGCCGCTTGACGGGATCGCGGTCGGTGGCATCCAAGGTCACAGCCACTTTGATCGGTTTGTCCGCGAGATGGTTGAACCCGCTGATGAAATAAGCCGGCCAACCGAGCCGCCGCTTCAAGGCGGTGTCCGCGCTGGACACCAACGCGGCATCGAACCCCAATCCGGAAATGACCAGGAACGCCTCACTGTCCAAGACCATGGCGCCCGCAGCATCGAAGGCGGTCAAACGTCCCACATCAATCTGCCGGCGCCGGCCGGTCATGGCAACTTCGAGTGCGTCCCGGACCGAAACCAGCGGCAGTCCCAGGTTCCTGGCCAGCAGGTTCGCAGTGCCCAAGGGCACAATTCCCAGCGGCACCAAGCTACCCACCAGGCCCTGCGCCACGGCCCGCACCGTGCCGTCGCCGCCGGCTGCGATCACGGTCGACACGCCATCAAGCGCGGCCGCCTCCCTAGCCTGGCGCGTGCCCGGCGAACGGCGTGTGGTCTCGAACCAGATCGGCTCACCCAATCCCAACTGCTGGCACAGCGCGTAAGCAGCCAGTTTGAAGTCCACATACCCGTGCTTGGTCGGGTTGGCCACAACCGCCACTCGGTCCAGATGCCCCGAATCCCGCTTCAACCGGGCCACCCGCGCCAGGGTCCTTTGCATCCGCCGCAGCTTGAAGAAGGCCGCCGCCGCCGCAGTTCCACCGGCCAGGCCAACCAGCCCCCCAGTCACTGCGATGAACCCGGGCCAATCCACCTTAACAATTGTGCCCGTCGCCGGAGCTTTGCGGGTCATCCTCCGCAGCGGGCGGAGCGGGCGGGGGCGAGCGGGACGGCATCGGGCGAATAATCCCCTGCGGGGGGCGGCACTGGCGTGGGCGGAGGCGGGGCGGGCGCTGCGGCGGGCGGCCAGGGCGGGGGTGAGCGGGACGGCATCGGGCAAAGAATCCCCTGCGGGAGGCGGCGCTGGCGTGGGCGGAGGCGGGGCGGGCGGTGCAGCGGGCGGCCAGGGCGGGGGTGAGCGGGACGGCATCGGGCGAATAATCCCCGGCGGGAGGCGGGACTGGCGTGGGCGGAGGCGGGGCGGGCGCTTCGGCGGGCGGTGAAGGCGGGGCCGCGGGTAGGCTCTCAAGCGTGATTGATCTCAAAACGCTGCGCGAACGGCCCGAGGCGGCGCGGGCATCGCAAGTGGCACGGGGCGCGGACCCGACCGTAGTTGACGCGATCCTGGACGCGGATGAGCAGCGCCGCGCGGCCCTGGTCGCCTTCGAGACGGCCCGCGCGGAGCAGAAAGCGCTCGGCAAGTTGGTGGCCCAGGCCGCAGGAGCGGACAAACAAGCGCTGGTGGCGCGCGCGCAGGCCCTGGCCGGCGAGGTCAAAACAGCCAACGCCAAGGCCGATGCCGCCGCCGCAGCCCTCAACCAGGCCGCTTTAGCGTTGCCTAACTTGGTAGAAGACGGGGCGCCAGCCGGCGGCGAGGACAGCTTCACCCTGATCCGGGAAGTCGGCCAGCCGCGGGACTTCGCAGCCGCTGGCTTCACCCCGAAATCCCACGACGAACTCGGCGAACAACTCGGGATTATCGACACTGAGCGGGGCGCGAAGGTATCCGGAGCCCGCTTCTACTACCTGGTGGGCGCCGGGGCGCAACTTGAACTGGCGCTGTTAGGGCATGCGGCAGCGCGTGCTGTCGAACTGGGGTTCACCCCCATGATCACGCCGACGCTGGTGCGCCCGGAGGTCATGGCCGGGACCGGGTTCCTCGGCGAACACGCCGATGAGGTCTACCACCTGCCCGCCGACAACCTCTACCTGACCGGCACATCCGAGGTGGCGCTGGCCGGCTACCACATGAACGAAATAATCGACCTCGCCGACGGCCCGCTCCGCTACGCCGGCTGGTCAGCCTGCTATCGCCGCGAAGCGGGCTCCTACGGGAAAGACACCAAAGGTATTTTCCGGGTCCACCAGTTCCACAAGGTGGAGTTGTTTTCCTACGTGGAGCCGGCCGACGCCCACGACGAACATTTGCGTCTGCTCAGCTACGAAGAAACCATGCTGCGCGATGCCGCCCTCCCCTATCGCATAATTGACGTCGCGGCCGGCGACTTGGGCACATCAGCCGCCCGCAAATATGATTGCGAAGCCTGGATTCCATCCCAGAACCGGTACCGGGAAATGACCTCGACATCCAACTGCACAACGTTTCAGGCGCGCCGCTTGAATATCCGGCACAGGACCACCACCGGTGCCACCGAGCCGGTGGCTACCCTGAATGGGACATTCGCGACAACACGGTGGATCGCCGCGATCCTAGAAAACCACCAACAAGCCGACGGCGCCATTGTCATCCCGGAAAAACTGCGCCCCTACATGGGTGGCGCCGAAACGATCGAACCAGCCCATGACGCCTGAGGAGCGGATACTGATCGCCCTGGATATTGACGGGACGCTGCTGACCTGGGGTGGGCATCTGCACAAGCACGCCGAACGGGCGGTGCACCGCGTGATCGCGGACCCCCGCCTTGAACTGGTGCTCGCAACCGGCCGGTCGGCGCATTCCGCGATGGGTGTGGCCCGCCGGATCGGGTTGGATCAAGGCTGGGCGGTGTGCTCGAACGGATCGGTGACGGTGCGCCTCGACCCGGCGGCGGCCAACGGTTGGGAGATTGCCCACAGTGTCACGTTCGATGCCGCCCCCGCCGTCGCAGCGATCCGCTTGGCGTTCCCTAAGGCGCGGCTCGCGGTCGAAGACGCCGGGCACGGGTTCTTGGTGACGCGCCAGTTCCCCGACGGCGAGTTGGATGGGATAGTCACCGTCGTGGATGATACGCAACTGGCGGCGCGGCCTGTCACGCGCGTCATCGTGCGGGAAACCGACTTGGACCCGGCGCGGGTAGAAGCGCTGGTAGACGAGCTGCAACTGCCGGACGTGAGCTATGCGGTCGGCTGGACGGGGTGGGTTGACCTGAACCCGCCGGGGGTCTCGAAAGCGTCCGCGCTGGAGGCGCTGCGGCGGCGGCTCGGGGTGGCGCAGGGGCGGACGGTCGCGATCGGCGATGGCGGAAATGACATCACAATGCTGCGTTGGGCGGCGCGCGGGGTGGCGATGGGTGGGGCTAGACCGGAGGTCAAAGCGGCTGCGGATGAGGTTACTGGCACCATCAATCTGGGCGGATTGGCGCGGGTGCTAAACAGCTTGGTCTAAAAGACCCTGGGCATAGGCCAAAATGGTGTTATGCGATTGGCGACGTTGCGGATCGGCGGCACCACCCAAGCCGCCCGGATCGAAGGCCCCGAAGCGGTCCTATTGGAGCAGTTCCCAGATGTAGGTGCGGTGTTCCGAGCTGATGCATTAGCTGAGGCGGCGGTGTTCAACGGGCCGCGCCTCAGCTTAGATGAGGTGCGCTTCGCCCCGGTGGTACCCCAGCCTGGGAAAGTACTGTGCATCGGCATGAATCACCGGGCCCATATCAAGGAAATGGGGCGGAGTTTACCCAGTCATCCGACAGCATTCGCAAAGTTCGTGGAGTCCTTGGTCGGGGCGGGTGAACCAATTCTATTGCCGCCAGAATCCGGCCAGGTGGACTGGGAAGGCGAGATAGCGGTGGTGGTTGGGCGGCCGCTGCGGCGGGCTGACTTAATGGAGGCGGTTGCCGGGATCGGTGGCTACACCATAATGTGTGACATCTCAATGCGGGATTGGCAATACCGGACATCGCAGTGGCTGCAGGGCAAGACTTGGGAGCGGTCTACCCCGCTTGGCCCGTGGGCGGTGACTCCGGAAGAGTTGCCCGCCGATCCGGAGTTGGTCACAAGAGTCAATTCGCGTGAAATGCAGCGTGGCCGAATGTCTGAACTGATGCTCTCGCCGGCCATGTTGTTGTCCTATTTTTCGACTTTTGTGACGCTGCAGCCAGGCGACATTGTCGCTACCGGAACGCCGGGCGGTGTCGGCTACGCAATGAACCCGCCGACCTACCTCCGCGGCGGCGACACCATCGAAATCGAGGTTTCTGGGATAGGAATCCTGCGGTCATGGGTCGAAATGGAAGCCGTTTCACGGCATGATTGACTGGTGGGTCTTCACCAATTCGAACTGAGCGCAGCGGACCAGGCTGTCTTAGATGAAGATCTACCCGTCGCCTTCCTTGCTCAAATCGCTGAGCACCGCCCTGATCTTCAGGTGACGGTGGCGTGGCATCCCGCAGTTGACCAGCCGCTTTTGGAGTGGCTGCGTGACCAGGGCAGTCCCCAGGCCGCCCGCGTGGCTCGTGTCCGCCTGGCCGCGCGTTCCATCAAGGTGAGCCCGGCCGCGCCGGGCGGGGCGCCTGGCGCGGGCGGCAGCGTGGACCACTCCGCACCGACTCCGCCTACCGGCCTTGACGCGATCCCGCCGATCACGGGGACCATTGAACGCCCCCCGGGTGCCGTTCCGAACGCAGATGCCGCGCCTGGGCCCGCCTCACGCCGCACCGCCGATTACGCTTCCCGCACGCAGCGGATCGGCGAGATTCGGGCACGCACACCGGTTTCAACCCCCGGCCAAGCCCAGCCGACGATGCCGTCCGCCTCGCTCCCAGCCCCCTCCAGCGCCCCAGCGTCCGCCGAGGTCGCAGTTGAGCGTTCCCCGGCCTCGCCCACCCTGGCCGAATCCGCTCTGGAATCTGAGACCGCGCCGGGTTCTGCGGCCGCCGTGGCATCTGAGGCCGGTGTGGCATCTGCGGCCGGTGTGGCATCTGACACGGCGCCGGGTTCTGCGGCCGGGCCGGGTTCTGCGGCCGGGCCGAGTTCTGAGACGGCGCCGGGTTCTGAGACGGCGCTGGGTTCTGAGGCTGGGCCGGGTTCTGAAGCCGGGCCGGGTTCTGCGGCTGGGCCGGGAGTGGGGGCTTCGCCGGGGCTTGCGCCCGAATCAGCAACCGGGTTGGGGCCAGCAACTGAATCTGAGCCGGACGCGGCGGCGCCGGACAACTTGGAACAGCGCCCAAAGACGCCGCCCTGGACACCCAAGATTGAGTTGTCCGATTCGACCAAGCTGCCATCGCGCGTCCCGCAGCGCAGCGGCGGTGCGCGCCGGTTTGGGGATGGCAGAGCCACGGCCCCGAGGCTGCCCGGGGGTTGGGCCGCCGAGCCTGACCGGGATCAATCCCCGCCCGGCGCCGGGACGTTGACCAGCGGAAAGGCGGAGGGGGAGGCTGGGTCTGGAGGGACGGCATCGTCGGAGGGAAATGACGGAGCGGGGCGGTCCAATCCGCCGCGGCCGGTGGTCTGGCCACCGGAACGGGTGCCGCTCAAGTCGGCCGCCACGCCGCCCCGGCCGGCCAGACCCACCAGAACAACCCGGCCGGCGCGGCCGGTGAGCCGCGACTGGAAACCGGTGCCGTTGTCCAGCGGGCCGGGTCAGGCGGAACGCGGCCACCAGGGTGGCCGAAGGGACGCTCGGGTGGCGTGGCGGCCGGCAGGGGAGGCGCGCGAGGAGCCGTCGGTGCGGGCAAGCGAGGATGCGGCCGGCCGGACGCCTCTCGGGCCGGTGATGCTAACGCTACTGATCATCACTGTATTACTGCTGGTGGCGTGCGTTGTGGTGGGCGCGCTGATGGTAGGCGGCGCGATCACGGGGACGGTCGAAGGCGCTGCGGACGTGGCCAGAGCAATCGGCGCACCCAGCGCTGTCGCGGTCCTCGGCCCGCCTGCCTGACCGCTGGCCGGCCCGGCGGCGAGGCCGGGAACTCTATCCGGACCTGGCCGGCTTGGACCGATTCGGTCTGGAAACCTCCGGGGCTCCGGGCGCTCGGGGGGTTCGCGCCGTAGGCTGATGGGGTGTGCGGACGTTTTGCCGACTATTTCGAGACTGACGAACTGGCCGAGGCCTTCGCGGTGGAGCGGGTGGTGGACGCGCCGGGGCCCTCGTACAACGTGGCGCCCACGGCCCGGATTTGTCTGGTGCGCGATGCCGTGCCGCCCAGCTCAGGTGCACCGGTCAGAGAGTTGCGCGGGGCGCGTTGGGGGCTGGTGCCCTCGTGGTCGAAGGACCCGCTGAGTGGCTCCAGGCTGATCAACGCGCGGGCCGAGACCGTGACCGTGAAGCCGTCGTTTCGCGCGGCGGCGCGTTCGAGGCGCGCGCTGATCCCTGCCGCAGGTTATTTCGAGTGGCAGACCGATGCCGCGGGCGCGAAGACGCCGTTCTTCTTGCATCCGCCGACTGATCAACCGATTGCGATGGCGGGGCTATACGAATGGTGGTGGCCGCCTGGTGGCGGGTCTGCCGGGCCCGGCGGGGTTGGTGGGTCTGGCGGGTCTGGTGGGGTTGGCGGGTCTGGCGGGTCTGGTTGGGCGCCGGGTGACCGATCCGCTGCGCTCACCAACCCGGTTGGGGCGCCGGGGGGCCGATCCGCTGCGCTCACCAACCCGGGTTGGGCGCCCGCAGACCGATCCGCCGCGCTGGCCGTCCCCGGCCCAGCCGCGCGGGTAGATGCCCTGCTCAGCGCCACTATTCTGACACGCGCGGCGACGGATTCAACAGGGCAGATTCATGACCGGATGCCACTAATAGTGCCGCGCGAAGCGTGGGCGGACTGGTTGGACCCAGGGCTGAGTGACCCTGCCCAGATCCAGGAGTTAATCGCGTCGCTGCCGGACCCGGAGCTGATTCCGCGGCGGGTGAGCCGCGCGGTGGGATCGGTCAAGAACAACGGACCGCATTTGGTTGCTCCGGTCTGACCGGATCAGGCCAGCAAAGGCAGGTCAACGGGTACACAGATCGCGCCTAAAGGGTCAACACCAACTTGGGCTAGAACTCAGGCGGCCAGCCTAAGACGGGCCGTATGGCCTGGTCAGCCGTTGTTTTCGGTGGAGCGGGCGACGGGAATCGAACCCGCACTGGCAGCTTGGGAAGCTGCTGTTCTGCCAT
>JAITJY010000143.1 GCA_031278675.1 Bifidobacteriaceae bacterium | reverse complement strand
CAATGGACCCGCAACGACCAACGCCTACGCGCCGCCATCGCCGAAATGCGCCGACTCTCAACCCAAGCCATCACCATCATCGAACAACAACAAACCCCCACACCAACCAACCCCCAGGTCTAAACGCAAGCCTAGGAACCCGGTGAATAAACCGGATTCCTAGGCCAAATCCGCGCTTGCCTTCCGCGTTTCCGCTGGTCAGCGTACCGCTGCCCTGCGCGGGCACGGCCGGAGCGTGGTTGTTCACCACGCTCCCAGACACCCCACAAACTCTCTCCGCTTCGCTCCGAGATTTTGCGGGGACCCCGAGTAGGCGAAACTCGGCTCAGGTGCAAAGGTTGCGGCTACATAGTGTGGCTAGACATCGCAGCTCCTGGACCGTAACAGCGTCCTGCCGTAAAACCGGCGCAGATCAGACTTGGCCACGCGTCGACACCATTTGACACGCCCGCCAGCAGCCCCCACCCCAGCCGGAACCGCCGGGGCCTGCCAACCAGACGGGCCCCGGCGCCACACCCCGTCGCGCCCCCACCAGGCACAACGGGGAAACCCAGCACGCCCAGTTGACAAACCCACACCCATATCAGCTGGCGAGCGGCGCAGTAGGCGAGGATCGGTGGATCGCGGTTTACATGAGCACGGCACGGTAGCGATGGCCTACTGGCGGAACTTCAAATACCGGAAGAGCGCCGCTTCGCGAACCGATGTGGCGCCCACCACTGTACCTGCGAGCACCCCGATCAAGCCCACCCCAAGCACCAAAATGGTAGCTGTGGCCGTAGCTCCCACCGCCAGACCCGAGCCCAATCCCATCACAATGGCGCTGGCCACACCGGCCAGGGCCAGGGACACCGCCGCCCACCAGCCCGATTCAAGCGCCATCAGGCCGATCAGCGCCAACCTGCCTACCCCGACATGGAGGTCGGAGGCCAACTCCAACTTGCGGCTGCGCACAGACGCGAATCCCAAGATTGCGCAACCGGCGAGAGCCACCAGCCATGCCCAGCGGCTGGGCCGCTCCGCGAAGCGGCCGGCACCATCGAAACGTTCGCCCAGAGTGGTATTGAGCTGCGAGAAGACGACGCTCTTGTGCGCTTCGAGGTCGTGAGGCAAGAGCGTGGCCGTCAACAAGCCGGAAAGGTCCTCACCTGCGGGTGTCAGCCGCGCCCAGCACTCGTCGAACGCCCCCTCCGCCGTGACCGGCGCCAACACCGCGTAGCCGAAACCGCGGCGCCGTCCGTCCGTGGGCCAATCGAAGACCCCCCTAACAAGCACCTGGCCCGCTGCAGACTGGAACGTGTCGCCCGCGCCCACGCTCAGCGCTTCGGCCACGTCAGCTGACACAAACACTCCGGTGCCGCCTGTATCTGACCTCACCGGCACCAACGCGAGGAAGCCTGCGGTGATCGAATAGGTGACCATCGGGCTCGAAGGCAAGACAGCCGCCACGGTCTTGGCCGGCTCCTCGCGCAAAGCGCCAGCGTCGAGGGCGCTCTGCGCGCCGATCGCGGCGCAGGCGGCGCCGTCCACCAACCGCTGTGTTTGCACAATTCGGACAGAAGCGCCGACTTCCTCGAATTCGTTGGCTTGCACCACCAACGAGTCGATCTGGGCGATTTCGAAGGCACTGCAAGCTGCCATTACCAGCGCCGCGATGCAACCCCAGACGGCGGTGCGAGTGGTGCCTGAGACCACATCCCTCCATGCTTCACCCGGAACCATCACGTCTGATAGTCCATCAGGTCGATCACATCGGTGCAGGCAGCCCGCGCTCCCGGGTCATGGGTGGCCACGACGACTATTGCCCCGCGATCCGCCAGCACTCTAAGACTGCGCGACACCTGGGCCGCAGAACGCTGATCGAGTTGAGCCGTCGGCTCGTCCACCAGGCACAGCTCCGGATCGCAGGCGATTGCCCGCGCGAGGCCCAACCGCTGCGCCTCACCGCCGGACAAGTCTCGGTAAAGCCGGTCAGCCAGAGCCCCTATGCCGAAGTCTGCCAACACTTCTGACGCGCGCCTCTCCGCTTGCTTGCGGGACGCGCCGCGGGCAAGGAACGAGAGCGCGACGTGGTCCAGGGCCGTGCGCCTGGGCACACCGTGGGGATTTTGAAGGACCCACTTAACGGTAGCTATCCCGGTGAGTCGCACCGTACCCTGGGTTGGCCTCAGCCAACCCGCCAGGACCGCCAAGAGAGTCGACTTTCCCGATCCGGACGGCCCCACCAAGCCGTAAACGCGATCCGGCTCAAGAGTCACGGTGAGGCCGCGAAACAAGTTGTTCCCTCCCGGGTACGCGTGGCCCACATCCTCCAGGACGGCTCTCATTTCGCGCCGCATGGCTCCGCAGCGTCCACGCTTGGGTGCACCCAGGTAAGAGATTCGCCGCCGCCAACAACGACAAATGTCTGTCCAAGCTGCGATCCAACCACTTCGACCGCGATCTGCCGGCTGCCGGAATCCACGCAGCCCTTGGCGCCGTCGAGGCCGTGGATCGCGCTCGGGGGCACCACAGCCACATTGATCGGTTGGCTGAGCGAGATCGTCACGCCTATTTCGTAAAGCCCGTCGGCTCTGGCCTCCGCTGCATCAAGCAGACCCGAACCGGACAACTCTGTGAGGGCCGCCAGGTCGGTCACCGATCCATCCTGGTCGAGGGACAAGACCACTCCCTCAATGTCCGCAACGCGATCCCCCTCCAAGAGGTTGGTCGGCGCATTCGCGATCTTAGCGGAGACAACTTCCAACGGAGACACCCAGAGTTCGTCTCCAGCCTCGACGTTCGCCCCCGTCGCCACTTTGCACTCGCCGACCTGGACCTCCGGCGACGGAAGCCACACAATTAGGCTGCGCTCAATCAAATCCGTATCGAAGCTGGCGACGCTCGCCCCGAGGGTCTTGAGTAATCCATTGAACGCCCGCACCGTTTCCCGTGTCACCACGTCGGAAGTCGGCGCGCCCAAGCCCAGCCGCGCCAATTCGGCGTTTACCGCAGCAGCGTCGGCCCCCTTGTCCCCCAGGGCCAAGTCGCGCCACGGCGGCTTGGCGGTAGCCAAGCTGACCAGGGGCAAACCGTCGACCTCGATCAAGGACTCACCCGAGGTTGCGCTCACCCCGGGCGTGCAATGACTGGAGGTCACGATCCCCGACCGGTTACCGACCGCCGCCACTCCGTCCCGCGTGGCCACGCGCAACGTGACCTGGCGGGCGTCATCGAACTCAGCGGTCACCACCGGCACCTCACTCGGATCGCTCGTTGGACTGGCTAGCTGCGCGGGTGCCTTCGGCAGTTGGCGCAGCATCACCACTGCCGCCCCGAGGCCAACCCCGAGGCTCAGCGCGACCACCGACGCCACCACGGCAGATGCGTTGCGCAGCCGGGCCTTGGCCACAGCCCTAATTACCTACCAGGGACCGGGGGTCCCTCATGCAACGTTGGAATACTGGATCTGCCACGTCAAGCGGCCAAGCGGCAAAATCATCTGCTTGGTACACGGCCTCAAGATCATCGCCGGTGAAGCCCTTCTCCACCAGCCCCTCCTCCGCCAAGCACACTGCCGACAGCTCCATCATGTCGTCGTTGCCAGGATTGACCAGAATCTGATAGTAAAGGACCAGCACGCCGCCGTCAGCGAAAGAGCACTCCCCCATAACGGTGGCGCCATCGTCGCTTCCCTCGGGGCCTTCGGCCGTCTCGTAGCCGTACGCATCCCAATCGACCGTATAGCCTTTCGCGGCATAGCACTCGCTAACGATGCCGCGCGCCTCCTCAGCTTCTTGATCCGAGATCTCGGAATCCGCTATCGCCCCGAGCGCAAAAGTCAAGTCGGTGTGTTCCGCCAACTCGGCGAAGTCCGCTGCCCAAGGCCCGGTGTAGGGTCCGCCGGCCCCAGCGCTCGAACTTCGTGCCGGTTCCGCCTCATCTGTACCTGCCGTGCATGCACTGCTCATCGCGACCGCTGCCAGAAAGGTCGCGACCACAGCCAAAAGCCTTGGTCGCGACCAGCCTCCTTGTGCGTCTAAATGCACGACGTCCGATTCCCGTCTCTCATAACTGGATTAAATAGATGGGCTTGGCCCAGCATGTTAACGACTTGTTGTAAGCGTACTGCTGCCATCCTCCCCGTCAAGACCAAGATGGACCACGCACGCCACCCCCGCACGCGCTTACACGTTGAACCGGAACTCGACTACATCGCCGTCTTCCATGATGTAGTCCTTGCCCTCAATGCGGAGTTTGCCAGCCGCGCGAGCCTGCGGCAGGCCGCCGAGTTCCACCAGATCGGTGAATGAGACCACCTCAGCTTTGATGAAGCCCCGCTCAAAGTCGGAATGGATCACTCCGGCCGCCTTGGGGGCAGTCCAGCCCTGATGGATGGTCCAGGCGCGCGATTCTTTGGGACCGGCGGTCAGGAACGTTTGCAGGCCAAGAGTCGCAAATCCGACCCGGGCGAGCCGGTCCAACCCGGCTTCGGCCTGGCCGGATTCGGCCAGCAACTCGGCAGCGTCCGCAGGGTCGAGTTCGGCCAGATCGGCCTCGAAGCGGCCGTCCAAAATGATCGCCTCGGCGGGTGAGACCAGTTCCCGCAGCAAAGTCATCCGCTCTGGCGAACCCAATACGGCATCGTCTGCGTTGAACACGTAAATGAACGGCTTAGCCGTCATCAAACCGAATTCACGCAGCGGCGCTGGATCGAATAATCCCTGCTGCGCCGCAGCATAAAGGGTGGTGCCGTTATCCAGGAACTCGCGGGCCGCCAGAGCGGCCGTCAACTGCCCCGGGTCGCCGCGTTTGATCCTGGTTTCCTTCTCTAACCGGGCTATCACTTTTTCCAGAGTTTGCAGATCGGCCAAAATCAGTTCGGTGTTGATAGTCTCCATATCTGCGGCCGGGTCAACCCGCCCTTCGACATGCACAATGTCCGGGTCGTCGAAGACGCGGATCACCTGACAGATCGCGTCAGCTTCCCGGATATTCGCCAGGAACTGATTACCCAGACCCTCACCGCTGGAAGCGCCGCGCACAATTCCGGCGATGTCGACAAATGACACAGTCGCGTGCACCACCTTCGCCGAATCGAACATCCCCGCCAGGACGCCCAGCCGTCCATCAGGCAGCGCCACTACCCCGACATTCGGCTCTATCGTGGCGAACGGATAGTTCTCCGCCGCCACCTGGTTCCGCGTCAACGCGTTGAACAGGGTCGATTTACCCACATTGGGCAGCCCCACAATCCCAATCGTCAAAGCCACGGTCAACCAGCCTACCGGCCCGGCCCGCCCCACCCGGCGCGCACCGTCTTGCCGGTCTAGCACGGCTGCACCACGCGTCTGCTGGAGCACCACCCAGGGCGCTCCGCTTCAGCCCCAAGGCGGCCCAGACGGCACCGGGCCACGGGGCCACCACCCACGCCCGCTAAGCCGCTGCAACCCGCCAGCCACCCCCAAGCTCGACTGGCAATGCGCGTCCCCAGCCGCAAAGTTAAGTAGCAAACCCAGAAAGAATCCAAAAAAGCGTTGACGAATAGGGGGGGAGCGTAACCTGCCGGTGTGCATGCGGGGCTTCCGAGAGCCCAAGTGGGGCTTGGCCGCGCATTCCAGAAGGGTGGACACTGAGCGTCCCTAAGTACACGTGGTACAGCGACCTGAAGACCAAGAGCTTCAACGACGTGGCCAGCAGCGTTATCTGGATCGGGTAGTTTCCTCCAGCAACTGCCGACCGCATGGTGTCCGGGCGGATGCCTTGTTCGTGTTGGCCGGAGTCACAGCAATCCGACGTTGCTTGCCGGGCGATTGACTGGGCCATTGTCCTTGCAAGCAACGTCGGCCACGGTCATCCTGCCGTACCATCACGAATTAGCGTTGAACGGTCAGAATTGAACACGTCCAGAATTGAATCGAAAGGAGCGGACCAGTGTGGTCGGGCAGACATCGGTTGATTGGGATTCTCGCGGCAGGGGCGACGGCCCTCGTCGCGTTTGGATGCGACCAGAGTGCCGACTCGGATGATCTAGGACTCCCTACGTCCTCGGCGGTGGCGCGGCTGAACCTTGATCGCGCCACTATTGAGTTGCCTCTCGACGCTTACGGCATGAGTGAGGAGGAGCAGCATATCGTTGCGGCCGCCATCCAGTTCCCGTTTTTCGAGTGTATGACCGACCTAGAAGATGTACCAGACACCATCCTGCAAGCGGCTCGCGACGAACTGGAATGGACACCGGCGGCCTTGGATTGGCGTTACGGATATTGGAACACGTCTGCGGTAGCTGAACTGGGATGGGTCCCGGTATTTGACGGTGGGTCGCC
>JAITJY010000134.1 GCA_031278675.1 Bifidobacteriaceae bacterium | reverse complement strand
GGTTGATCGGGGACCCCAAGATGGCCGGCGAGCGCACCCTGAACGATCCGGCGGTGGTCGCGGCCTGGGTGGAGCGAATCCGTGACCAGATTGCGCCGCTGCTGGATTTCGAGGGACGTTTTGCGGCGCGGATGGTCAATAACCTCGATTGGACGGCCGGGCTCAGCGCGATTGATCTGTTGCGCGGGGTGGGGAAGTATTTCCGCATGTCAACCATGTTGGCCAAAGAGACGGTGGCGCGTCGGCTGGCCTCTGATCAGGGGATTTCGTTCACGGAGTTTTCTTATCAGGTTTTACAAGGGATGGATTTTCTGGAACTGTACCGCCGCTACGGTTGTACGCTTCAAACCGGCGGCAACGATCAGTGGGGTAACTTGCTGAGCGGGGTGGAGTTGATCCATAAGGCCGAGGGCCGCACCGCCCACGCCTTCACCACTCCTTTGATCACCAAGGCGGATGGCACCAAGTTCGGCAAGACCGAGACCGGAACCGTGTGGCTAGACCCGGAGTTGACCACGCCGTATGCGTTCTACCAGTTCTGGCTTAACCAGGATGACCGTGACGTGCCGCGTTATCTCAAAGTTTTCACGTTCCGGCCGCCGGAGGAACTAGCGGCGCTGACCGTTGCGACCCGCGAGGCTCCCCAGCGCCGGGCCGCACAGAAGGCGTTGGCGTGGGACGTGACGGTTTTGGTGCACGGCAGCGAAGCGGCCGGTCAAGCGCACGATGCCGCCGCCGCACTTTTCGGTGGCGCCGACCTCCGCTCGCTCAGCTTGGCAACCTTGGCGGCGGCGGTCGCGGAATTGCCGCGTGCGGGGGTGGGTCCGGCGGTGGGGGACTGGTCGGTGGTGGGGGCGTTGACGGCGGCGGGTCTGGAGAAGTCGCGTGGTGCGGCGCGGCGCACCTTGGCTGCTGGGGGCGTCTATGTCAACAACGTGAAGGTGACGGACCCGGACGCAGCTCTGACCGAGGCGGATTTCCTGCACGGCCGTTTCGCTTTGTTGCGGCGTGGCCGCAAGACTTTGGGTGTAGCAGAACTGATCGCGTAACGGTGTTGAGCCGTGGTGGGCGGGGTTGGGCTGTGTTGGGCGGTGTTGAGCTGTGTTGAGCCGCGTCGGGGAAGTGTCAGTGTGGCCGAGTTGGGCGCGGCTGGGCACTGACGGGCTGCGCGTTGATACGGTTTAAGGGTGTCCAGCGAACCAGACGTCCCGATCACTCCTTCGAGCCCTCCGTCAGCGCCGCCGGATGGCGCCCGGTTGCGGCGCAGCCCGCTGTTCGAGGTGACCCAGGCGCGCGGTGCGAAGTTCACCGAGTTTGGTGGCTGGGAGATGCCGCTGCGCTTCGGATCGGAATTGGCGGAGCATCGGGCGGTGCGTGAGGCAGCCGGCCTGTTCGATTTGTCCCACATGGCTCAGCTTGACCTGGTTGGACCCGGGTCCGGGCCCGGCTTGGACTATGCGTTGTTGGGCCGCCATTCGTCGATGCCGCTCGGCCGGGCCTCGTATTCGATGATCCTGGCGGAGGACGGCGGCGTGATTGATGATTTGATTGTCTACCGCCTGGGTGAGGAGCACTATTTTGTGATCTCGAATGCATCGAACCGGGAGGTTGTGGTGGACGCCTTGGCGCTGCGCCTGGAGAAGTTCGAGACCCACTTGAGCGACGTGACGGCGAAGCGTGCCCTGATCGCGGTCCAGGGCCCAAGGGCGGGCCAGATCATGCGCGCCGTGGGCGCGACGGCGGCTGACGATCTGGGTTACTACCGCGCCACCGAAACCACGTTGGTTGAACGGCCAGTCATCCTGGCTCGCACCGGCTACACCGGGGAAGACGGGTTTGAGGTCTCGATCGACCGGGACGCTGCGCCGGCACTGTGGGCGTTGCTGGAAGGGGCTGGCCAGCCGTTTGGCCTGGTCCCGGTGGGTTTAGCGGCGCGGGACACGCTGCGTCTAGAAGCGGCTATGCCGCTTTACGGCCACGAATTGGATCTGTCCACCACGCCATATGAGGGCGGTCAGGGCGCGTTTGTCCGTGACAAGACGGTGGATTTTGTGGGCGGGGCTGGTCTCGCGGGCCGCCCGCCCAGGAAACATCTGGTCGGATTGGTGGGCGAGGGCCGGCGTGCAGCCCGTGAGGGCTACCCGGTCATGGTGGATGGGCAGGTGGTGGGCCGGATCACGTCGGGGGCACTGTCACCCACCCTGGGCTACCCCATCGCGTTGGCCTCACTGTCCGGCGCCGCGCCACCGCCCGGGAGCGTCGTTGAAGTCGATATTCGCGGCAAGCTCACCCCGTTCAGGGTGACTCAATTGCCTTTTTACACCAAGGAGAAGAAATGAGTTCGATTCCCGCTGATCTGTTCTTCACGGCGGACCACGAATGGGTCAAAGATCCGGCCGGACCGACAGCCAGAATTGGCGTGACCGAGTTCGCTGCGTCGGCGCTCGGTGATGTGGTGTTTCTGGAACTGCCGGAACTTGGCGCCAGCGTCGAAGCGGGCGCCGAGTGCGGCGAAATCGAGTCGACCAAGTCGGTTTCGCCGCTGTTTTCACCGGTCAGTGGTGTGGTGACGGAGGTCAACGCGGCGGTGCTGGACGCTCCTGAACTAGTCAACGAGGACGCCTTCGGCGTCGGCTGGCTGTTCGAGGTGGCGCCGCAGGGCGAGGCTGACTTGCTGGACCCGGCGGCGTACGCCGCCTTGATAGCGGAGAGCTGAACCGGATGGGGGGCGGTTTCGCGGCGCGTCATCTTGGTTTGGATGCGGCAGCAATTGTCGCTGCGCGGAGTGCATTGGGGCTGGGCGGCGACGAGTCCATCATGGAGCGGGCGCTGCCTCGGTCGTTGCGTGAGGCGCCGCCGCAGTTGGCTGCTCCGCTGACGGAAGCCGAGGTGGCGGAGCGCTTGGCGGAGTTGGCGGCCCGCAATGATCCGGGCCGCCCAATGATCGGCTTGGGTTATTACCGCACGTCGATCCCGTCCGTGATTCGCCGGTCCATCCTTGAGAACCCGTCCTGGTACACGGCTTACACGCCCTATCAGCCCGAGATTTCGCAGGGCCGGTTGGAGGCGTTGTTTGTTTTCCAGACCATGATCGCTGACCTGACGGGTCTGGAAGTAGCGAATGCCTCGCTGTTGGATGAGGCAACTGCCGCCGCCGAAGCCATGACTTTGGCGCACCGCGCCGCCCGCGGCAAGAAGCGTCGCTTCGCCGTTGACCGGGATGCGTTCCCGCAGGTCAAAGCGGTCCTGGCCACCCGCGCCGAACCCTTAGGCATTGAACTGGTCGAGTTTGACCCGCCAACCTTAGTCCCCGCGCCCGATTCGGCCCCGCCCGCCTCCGGCCCGCCGCCTCTCCCGCTGGCCGCGCCCGATGCCGTCCCGCCCGCCTCCGGCCCGCCTCCTCTCCCGCTGGCCGCGCCCGATGCCGCCCCGCCCGCAGCACTCGCGCCGCGCCCGTCTGCCCCCCTTCTGACGCCGAATCCGCCCGCCGAGGCCCCCGCCCCCGCGCCGTTCGAGGGCTGTGCTGGGGTTTACGTGCAATACCGGGGCGCCAGCGGGCGGATAGTGCCGCTGGGGCCGGTCGCGGAGGCGGCTCACGCCGCCGGCGCGCTGCTCGCGGTCGGCGCGGACCCCCTGATGCTGACCCTGGCGCAGCCCCCCGGCGAGGCCGGCGCCGACATCTGCGTTGGTTCGACCCAGCGTTTCGGCGTGCCGCTCGGCTTCGGGGGGCCGCATGCAGCTTTCATGTCGGTGCGCCCAGAGTTGGTGCGTCAACTCCCGGGGCGGCTGGTTGGCCTCACGGTCGACGCGGACGGCGGCACGGCGCTGCGCCTCGCGCTGGTGACTCGCGAACAGCACATCCGCCGCGAAAAGGCGACATCGAATATTTGCACTGCTCAGGTCTTGCTTGCGGTGATGGCGGCTGCTTACGGGGTCTGGCACGGCCCGGACGGTCTGCGCCGGATAGCCGGCCGGATACGTGCCCAGGCGGAGGCGCTACGGGAGGCGTTGGACGGCATCGTCGGCGTGACGCCGCAGGGCGGACAGCTGTTCGATACATTGGCGGTCTACGTGCCCGGCGAGGCAGAGACTGTTGTTTGCCGAGCCCGCCAGACGGGCCTGCGCCTGCGCCACCATGATCCCGATTGGGTTTATCTGTCCACCGACGAGCCGACCACCCCCCAAGACCTCCGCGACGTGGTGACGGCTTTCGGCGGCCCCCCGTCCGCAGGCGACCAGGCGGTAGCGCGCGCCGCCGAGCTAACCCAAGCCTGGGCGCCGTCGCCCCCCTCGCCCGTTGCCGCGCCCGCCCAAGCCGCGCCCGATGCCGCCCCCGCGTCCCCCGCCGATGCCGCCCCCGCTGCGGGCGGGCATCCGGCATCCCCGGAGCCCGATGCCGTGTTCGGCGCACTGACCAGGCGGTCCGACTTCATGAAGCACCCGGTGTTTCACCGTTATCACACGGAGCTGGCGTTGATGCGCTATCTGAAGTCGCTGGCGGACCGGGATTACGCGATGGACCGGGGGATGATCCCGCTGGGCTCGTGCACAATGAAGCTGAACGCGGCTACCGAACTGGCGGCGCTGACGTGGGGCGAGTTCGGTGACCTGCATCCGTTCCAACCGGCGGCGGATGCGGCGGGAACGCTGGAGCTGATCAGCGAACTCACGGCGGATTTGTTGGAGTTGACGGGTTATGACGCGTTGTCGTTGCAGCCCAATGCGGGCTCGCAGGGGGAGTTGGCCGGCTTGTTGGCGATCCGCGGCTACCACTTATCGCGGGGCGAAACGGATCGGCGGGTGTGCCTGATTCCGGTGAGCGCTCACGGGACGAACGCGGCATCGGCGGCGCTGGCGGGCTTCGAGGTGGTTGGTGTGGGCGTGGACCCGGCGGGCAATGTGTCGCTGGAGGACTTGAAGGCCAAGTTGGCGGCGCACGAGGCCAGGGTCGGTGCCCTGATGATCACCTACCCGTCGACGCATGGCGTGTTCGAGGAGGACGTCCGGGTGGTGTGCGCCCTGGCTCACGAGGCGGGCGCCCAGGTTTATATCGACGGCGCGAATTTCAATGCTTTGGTGGGGCATGCCCGGGCGGGTCATTTCGGGGGCGATGTGTCGCATCTCAATTTGCACAAGACGTTCGCGATCCCGCATGGTGGCGGTGGCCCCGGCGTCGGCCCCGTGGCAGTACGAGCGCACCTGGCTGCGTTCCTACCAGGCCACCCCTTAGCCAGCGGTGCGGGGGCGCCAGGTCCCGCAACCGCCTCCCCGCTGCCCGCAACCGCCTCCCCGCTGCCCGATGCCGTGCCCCCTCACCCAGCCCCCCTTCCCGCCGGCGGGTCATCGGCCAAGCCCCCCGCAGTGGAAGCCGCGCGGGCCGGGGCGAAGCAGGCTTGGGCGTCATCGGCCGAGCCCCCTGCAGTAGAAGCCGCGCGGGCCGGGGCGGTTTCGGCGGCGCCGTATGGCTCGCCGCTGGTGCTACCGATCTCGTGGGCCTACATCAAGATGATGGGCGCAGACGGCCTGATGGCGGCCACGGAGGGGGCGGTCTTGGCGGCGAACTACGTGGCGCGGCGTCTGGCGGGGATCTTCCCGCTGCTCTACAGCGGGCCGGGCGGCTTTGTGGCGCACGAATGCTTGTTGGACCTGCGGGACTTCACGGCTCGTACCGGGGTGACGGTGGACGATGTCGCAAAACGCCTGATGGACCTCGGATTCCACGCGCCGACTATGTCCTTTCCGGTGGCGGGAACTTTGATGGTTGAGCCAACTGAATCGGAGACGCTGGCGGAACTTGACCGCTTTTGCGAGGCGATGGAACTGATCGCTGGGGAGGCGGAGCGCGTGGCCTGCGGCGAATGGCTGTTGGAGGACTCACCGCTGCGCCGGGCGCCGCACACGGCGGCGGCCGTCACAGCGGATAGCTGGGAGCGCCCATATTCTCGGCGCCAGGGCGCTTACCCGTCCGGGCAGACAACTGGCAAGTACTGGCCCCCGGTTGGGCGCGTTGACGCCGCCTACGGCGACCGTCACCTAGTTGCGAAACTCCCCGACTAGCTGGTCAAGATGTGCCCCCCCGGCATCTGAGCCGTCCCGGAGTTCGGGCCTCCTGCGTTCGGACCCGCAGCCGCACGGCCGCCTGATCGCGGGCGAGTGCTCGGCGTTCGGGCGTCCAGCGTTCGGACCCGCAGCCGCACGGCCACCTGATCGTGGGCAAGTGCTCGGCGTTCGGGCCTCCTGCGTTCGGACCCGCAGCACTTGTGCTCGCCCGGGGTCGCGTCGCTCGGTGATACCGCGTGCCCACTCATCCGCGTTCGCGTCGTGCCTCCTCGCCCTGGGCTTGTGACCTGGGGCGACGCCCGTCGGCGCTGAGCGCGCGTGAGGAGCTTTATGTCAGAGCAGCGAAAGTGGCCGGTCTTCGCGGCATCGCCATCATGACGCGCCACATCCTGCCGCGAGCAGCCGGACCCCTGACTGTCAACACCGTGCTGATGGCTGCCACTGTCTTGCTTGTCCAAACGGGGCTCGGCTTTCTTGGTCTGGGCGTATCCCTGCCTCAACCGAGCTGGGGCAACATGGTGGCGGCCGGCGGAACAGCGATCTGGCAACAACCGTGGCTGATCGTGCCGTCCGGCGCCGTCATCACGTTCACGATCCTGGCGATCGTTACGCTCGGTGACGCGATCCGCGACGCCACCTTCGACGCGCGCTCTGCCACCGCCGCGAAGCGCGCCAGCGGTCCGAACGGATCGCGCAGGAAGCCGGACCACTCGGACAAGGCCCTGTCCGCGCCCCCTGCAGATGTCGGCTCGGAGCCGGAGCCGGAGCCAACCGGATTGATGAGAGTCCGGGGCCTGGCCGTCGAGTTGCCCCTGAAGTCCGGGTGGGCGCGTGTCGTCGATGATGTCGGCTTCGAGGTGGGGGTGGGTGAGACGGTGGGCCTGGTGGGCGAATCCGGTTGCGGTAAGTCGGTGACGGCCATGGCACTGCTGGGCTTGGTTCCGGGTGGCGGGGTCATCGCGGCCGGTGAAGTGCTGTTCGCCGGGTTGAGGCTGACCGGAATCGCCGACCGCACGTGGCGACAGGTCCGCGGCAGACGGATAGCTCTGATTGCGCAAGACCCCATGACCAGTCTTGACCCGAGTTACACCGTCAGGAACCAGTTGGTCGAGGCGATTCGTTCGCATCGCGCGCAGCCGCGTCGTGTGGCGCTGGCCAAGGCTCTGGAACTCTTGGCGATGACCGGTATTGCTGATCCGGTGGGCGTGGCGACAGCTTATCCGCACCAGTTGTCCGGCGGCTTGGCGCAGCGAGTCGGCATCGCCCGGGCACTGGCGGGCGATCCGGAACTGCTGATTGCGGACGAGCCGACAACCGCCCTGGACTCTACAGTGCAACGTGAGATCCTGGTGGTCTTGCGGCGCATCCAACTCGCCACCGGGATGGCGGTGATCCTGGTCAGCCATGATTGGGGTGTTGTAGCAGAGACCTGCGACCGCGCCATCGTGATGTATGCCGGGCAGGTCGTGGAGAGCGCGGACACGGCCCGTCTCATCACCGCGCCGACCCACCCCTACACGCGCGCGCTGTTGGCGGCCAACCCCCATTTGGTCGCACGTGGTCAGCGCATCCAAACGATCGAGGGGCGTGTGCCGCCGCCGGGCGAGTGGCCAACTGGCTGTCGGTTCGCAGCGCGCTGCCCGGTGGCCGAGCCCGCCTGCCGCGCGGGCCCTATAGCGCTGGTCGAGTTGCCTGACGGTCGCGTCAGTCGCTGCCTGCGCTTGGCTTCAAAGACCCCGAAGGTGATTCCCGATGTCCGATGACGTGCTAGTGGTTAGTGGCCTCCGCGTGGAGTTTCGCCGTCGTCGCCAAAGTTTCGCGGCCGTCGATGGCGTCGACTTCGCCATCGGGCGCGGTACGACGTTAGGTTTGGTCGGAGAATCGGGCTCGGGCAAGTCGACAATCGGCAACGCGATCCTGGGGCTGGTGTCGCCGTCCGCCGGTTGCATCGAATTCGACGGCCGCGACCTGACCGGCCTGAGCCGAGGGGACCGGCGCAGGCTGTCCAGCCAGTTGCAGGTGGTCTTCCAAGACCCTTACGGCTCGCTCAACCCGCTCCGGACTGTCGGCCAGTCGTTGGTCGAACCCCTACTGCCAGATTCCGGATTGTCCGGTTCGCAGCGACGCGCGCGGGTGGTGGAACTGCTTGAGCGCGTCGGCCTGCGGGCGGCGGACATGGGTCGCTATCCGGCGGCCTTTTCTGGCGGCCAACGCCAGCGCATCTCGATCGCTCGCGCGTTGGTGTCCCGGCCGCGTTTGGTGGTCTGCGACGAGGCGGTCAGCGCTCTTGACTTGTCCACGCAGGCTCAGATCCTCAACTTGTTGTCAGATCTCCAAACGGAATTGGGCTTGTCGATGCTGTTCATCTCGCACGATCTCGCGGTGGTGCGTTACGTCTCAACGGACATTGTGGTGTTGCGCGGCGGACGAGTGGTTGAAAAGGGCGCCGCCGACGACATCTACTTGGCACCCCGCAACGAATACACCCGCGCGCTGCTGGCGGCGTCCCCGACACCGGATCCAGCGCGCAAAGCCGAATTGACCCGTTTGGCGGCGGCAGGCGAGGCCGTCCTGTCTCAGGCCGACGCTCGCCGCACAACCCGGACTAGGTCGGCGTGAACGGCATCGTCCGTGGCGGCGGCCGCTCCAAGCTGGCGCAAGACGGCCCGGGCAGCGCTGGAGGCGATGGCGTCCCCGTTCCAGGCGATGGTCGTGAGCGCTGGCAGTGCGACGCGCCCTGCGTGGGTGTCGTCGACGCCGATGACGCCAAAGACCCCGGGAACCGTCAACTCGAGCCGCGCGGCCGCGCCGATCATCGTCAGGGCGACATCGTCGTCATAAGCGCAAACGCCAATTCGGTGGGCGCAATTGCGCAGTTCGCCGACGACCCGCTCCGCCTGGGTGGGATCGGCGCCGACCGCCACCGCCTCGGGTGTTGGCAGACCGGCCTCAGCGCACGCGTCGCCGACGCCTGCCATCCGGATACGGGCGCCTGCGATTTGCCGTTGGTCGGTGGGCAGCGCCACGACCAAGCGTTCGTAACCCATGGCGATCATCTCGCAGCCCTGGAGACGCCCAATGCTCCGATAGGTGTCGCCGAACCCGTCGGCCGCAACGCCGCCGCCGGCCACGGTCACCAACGGCACACCGAAACGGCGGGCGGTGGCGATGTCGGCGCGCGGCAAGGGCTCGACAGTGATGATGGCGGCAGGCGAGAGCGTGGCGATCAGCGATGGCAGGGGCTGGCGGCGGCTCGCCCATGGAACCAGCAGAAGCGTCAGCCCGTTTTTCGACAATTCCTCCGACATGGCGAAACTGGTCGCGCCCACCAGCGGGCTGAACGGCAGGTTCTCCATCAACACCAGGACGAAGTCGCTGCGGCCGCGCTTCAACGTGCGCGCGGCTCCGTCCGTTGTGTAGTCCAGGCGCCGGGCGGCCGCGAACACCCGTTCCCGGGTGGCCTCGGATACCTCGGTCGGGTCCGCGCCGTTGAGAACATAACTGACCGTGGTGCGCGACACTCCCGCTTCTCGTGCCACGTCGGCGCTCGTGGCCCGGCGTCCGCTGTTCTCGCGCATTTCAATCAGCCCGTCTGCGCCGCACCACGCGGTCGCGTTTGCCCTAGCTTAGTCTCGATCCATCGATCCTCCCCTACTGCGTCGCCCCAGCCAGGCTCAGTGCCCACACTTTTTGCCCAACCTAACCTGGAGAAGACGCCATGATCGAGCACGTACATGCGGCCACAATAGAAGGTCCCATTCGGGGGCTGGTGGACAGGGGTGTTGCCACATTCCGGGGCATTCCCTACGGCGCTCCGGTATCCGGCCCCAACCGCTGGAAACCACCGCAGCCGCCCGATCGGTGGTCACGGCCGTTCGACGCGACGAAGACCGGCCCACGGGCTGTGCAGCGGCACGGCAACTTGTTCTCGACGTTCATCGGCGACTATTTCTCAGGTGGGCGGATCGGCGCGCTGGGGCTGAACGACCAGGTCGATTCGGAAGATTGCTTAGTGCTAAATGTCCTAACTCCGGCGGTCGATGACAACCGTCGTCCGGTCATGGTCTATCTTCACGGCGGCGGTTACACGGAGGGCTCGGGGGTGATCGCCACTAGCGCCCAGCGACTCGTGGCTGAGCAAGATGTCGTCTTGGTCAGCGTCAACCACCGCCTCAATGTGTTCGGCTACCTCTACCTTGGAGCCTTCGATTCCGCTTATGCCGATTCGGGCAACGTGGGCACTCTCGACTTGATTCTCGCTTTGCGTTGGGTGAGCGAGAACATAGCCACCTTCGGGGGCGATCCCTCAAACGTCACGATCTTCGGTGAGTCCGGCGGAGGAGGCAAGGTCTGTGTGCTGCTAACGACGCCGTTGGCTCACGGGCTGTTCCACAAGGCCATCATCGAGAGCGGCCCGTGGCTGTCATTGACATCTCCGGACCGGGCAGCGGAGTCAGCGCGCGGCGTGCTCGCTCGCGTGGGCGCCGACCCCACCGACATCCCAGCGTTGGGACGCCTGTGCGCCCACCGGTTCCGGGAGGCGATTTTGCCATCGTGGACCGCTCTAGGCCCGGTCAAGGACGGCCGGACCTTGAGTGACGAGCCTTTTAGCGACCGGGCGCTGGACACCTCGCGTGGAGTTCCGCTGCTGCTAGGGCATTGCGAAGACGAGATGAACTGGTTGGTCGACCTTGATCGGCTCGACGATACGGTTGCCGCTGCGGCCTTGAACGACATGTTTGAACCGGATGAATTGGCATCGATTCGCGAGGTCTACGAGGCTGAGCTGGAGCGTCCGGGCGAGCGGGAGATCCTCCTCAAAGCCCTGGGCGACGCCTACATCGGCCAGAACACCACGAGGATCGCAGAACGAAAAGTCGACGCGGGCGACCCTGTTTTCCGGTACCTGTTCCGCTACCGGCCACCGATTGAGGACGGCCGGTACGGCGCGTTTCACACGGCAGAACTCCCGCTGGTGTTTCGCCATGTCAGGTACGCCGAGGCCGAGGCCCTTTCCCGATTGCTAGCGGCCGCGTGGGCGGGGTTCGCTAGGACTGGTGACCCGGCTCAACCGGGCTTTGATTGGACCGCCTATAACCGGGAGACCCGAACGGCGGCGGTGTTCGACCTACGCTCTTCGGTCGTTTCAGACCCGTCGCGGGAACGCCGCCAGCTTTGGGACCGCCTGCCCTTGCGGGACCTTGGCTTGACGACGCCTGGCAGCAGCTACCTGCGTGAGCGGCGGTGGTCGCGTTCGTTCGGTCTGCGTCCTCAGGCAGTAATCTTCGCGCTAGGTGCTTGGTTCTTCAACGAGCGCGTCATTACCCCATCCGCGTTCGCGTCGCGCATCCTCGCCCTGGGCTTGTGACCTGGGGCGACGCCCGTCGGTGCGCCCGTTAGAACTTGATTTGACCGCGGTCCTGGCCCCGTGTAAAGTGATCCGGGTTCGCCGCGAGGCGACGAGTCAAACCAAGTGCCACCGAGCGGACATCTGTGTCCCTCGTATAGGCATCAGGTTTGTTGTTTGTTATCTCAATAGTGTGTTTTTTGGTTGTGTGTTGATGCTGGTTTTTTGAACTGGTTGACATTTTTGTTGGCTGGGGTTTTGTTTTCTGTTTTTGATGGAGAGTTTGATCCTGGCTCAGGACGAACGCTGGCGGCGTGCTTAACACATGCAAGTCGGACGA
>JAITJY010000095.1 GCA_031278675.1 Bifidobacteriaceae bacterium | reverse complement strand
TTCCGTTGGTGGGGTGAGTCTGGAAGACGGGTGGACCGGCGAACAGGAACTGCAAGCCGTGATCGCTGAGGCCCAATGCGCCGACGACGTAGACTTCACAAGGCAGGTCGCCGACATCAACACCGAGTATGAGTTGGAGTACATCGCCGCAAACGAGGCAGAGTTGCTGTCCATCAAGCAAGCAGCCAACGAGCGGGTCAAGCGCGCGCGGGAGATCCTGCGACAAGCCGGGATCCTCTGAAAGCATCGTGGCAGGCCACCGGGCGGCGGACGTGAACAACCGTGGAGGCGGGCGCCGCCGCGTGTTATGGTTCACAGTCCTGGCGGTCTTTGTCGTGGGTTGCTTTACTGGAGCCCTCGGGATGTCTTGGCTGAACCCCGCGCCCGATACGTCAGCTATCGACAACGCCACCAAGAGCATCCTGGTCACCGGCAAAGTTGAGGAACGCGCCTCACGCGCCCAGCACAGTTTGGCTGGCAACCTGGTAGCGCCAACCACCGTAGGAGTCAACCGCACCACCGCACCAGTGCCGTCCGTTGCAAGTCTCACCCAGGACGGTGGACAAGCCGAAGACACCGCCAATCCCGACGGCGCCGCCACATCCACGGGGGGCGAGGCGACGCGGGCGGAGGTGACGACAGAGACTCTCCGCCAGGTCGTGTCGAAGCAAACTCTCCAAGTCGGCGACGCTATCGAGTACGGCGCTCTCGTGGCAGAGGTATCCGGACGGCCCGTGTTTGCCGTACCAAGTTCACTTCCGCTATACCGCGACCTGACTGTGGGCCTGAGCGGCAACGACGTACTATCGCTCCAGCAGATGTTGGTCGAATCCGGCGTTTGGTCGGGTGTACCAGATGGAGATCTTGGGCCGTCGACTCTCGCCGGGGTCACCCGGTTATACGAGTCCCATGGTTACACGGCTCCAGAAGTTCTGCCCGGCCTCAAAGGACTCGCGGCGGCGGACACCGCGCCGTTGCCTGCGAACAGAGTCGAAGTGGCCGCGATTTGCCCGGTTGGTCTTGAACCAACGGATGACCTGCCCTTGGTCACCGTGGTCACGTCGCCTGCGACAATCTCAGCCCGGGCGGACATACTCCAAGCCGAAGCTTTCAGCGTCGGTACCCCAGTGTCACTTACGATCGGCTCAAATACTCCCGCCGCAAGCGCTGTTGTCAGCATCAGCGAGTTCACGCCTGCGGAGTCGTCGTTACCTGCGGGCTACGACCTGACGGTTGCGCTACCGGATGACATTGATTCAGACGCGATAGCCGGCCTACCGATCACAGTGATTGAAGTCGGTGAACCCCCGACCGCACCAGCCGTGCCCGTCGCAGCCATACGATATGACGATCAACACAGGACCACCGTGTTGGTGTTCACCGGCGCTGAAGGCGCCGGAGAGGCCACGGGACACCAAGACGGCCAACCCACATCTGTCAGCGTCACAGTGACCGTCCTGGGTCAAGTAGCCGGCTATGCGATTCTGCAACCAGGAGAAGACCTGAGCATCGGCACGGAAGTCGTCATATCGGGAGGCTGACGAACCATGATCTCCCCAGGTCCCAATGACACGCCCGCAATCTTGCTCAGTGCCTTAAGCCGCCGAATTGACCGGCCTAGCAGACGACTCGCGCGGGGCGCCAGGCCAGACCCCCCGCACCGGTCCCCCGAAGCGGACAAGCAGTCGATCATGGCGCTGCGCGACGCGACGGGCCAAATTGACGCGGGTGAGTTCGTCGCTGTCGTCGGGGCGTCCGGGTCCGGCAAGACGACCCTGCTGAGCCTGCTCGGTTTGCTGGACCAGCCGACATCGGGAGAATACTGGCTGGCGGGAATTGACGTGAGATCGCTCTCGGAGCGCCAGCGAAATGCGCTGCGCGCAAGGCGGTTCGGATTCGTCTTCCAGAACTCGTACCTGATCGGCACTGAGACTGTGGCCGATAACGTCGACCTCGGGTTGCGCGTGCGCGGTGTACCCAGAAGCGAGCGCCATGCGCGGACGCGTGAGGCGCTTGAGCGGGTCGGTCTACTCGACCATATCGATCGGCGTGCCGCCGCGCTGTCGGGCGGAGAAAAACAGAGGGTCGCGGTCGCGCGCGCACTCGTCAGCGGGCCGGACGTGATCCTCGCCGACGAGCCCACTGGTGCCCTCGATTCAGTGTCGACCAGGCAGTTGGTAGAACTGCTCCAAGCAGTCAACCGATCAGGTACAACAGTGGTCGTGGTGACCCACGACCCGCTTGTAGCCGCAGCCGCCGGCAGGAGGCTGGAAATCCAGGACGGAATTCTTAGCGGTCCGGCGCCGGTTCCTTCCAGGGCACCAACGCCTGACAGTCCCAAGACAGGGGACGCGAACGCCCCGAACGACTTAGGCAGTCGCATTCGGCGCATTGCCCAAGAAGTCGCCGATGCCGCCCTGGCACCTTTGAACCGACCGCTCAGGACCGCCTTGGTGGGCTTGGCTTACACACTGGGCATAGCATCGTTAGTCGCTGCGATGGGCATCACCGGAGCGACCTCGGCGCAGATCGTCACCCGCCTGACGAGTGCGGGCAGTCAAGAGATCCGGATCACGGACACAGGAGCGACACAACCTGATGCCGCACTGGCCGAAGGTCAAGCCGACGGCCTGGGCGCCAGCGGCGCAAGCACTGGTTTGGCCCAGATAGAGGCCATCTGGAGCGACGCAGACCGCAAGGCCGATGCGCTGGGCGAGTTGGAAGGCGTCGCCGCAGCGGCACCTGTCCGGACTTTCACAGCGGTCAACAACACCGTCACTCGCTTGCGTCAAGATTCAAACGATGGGACCGCCGCGAGCGACCAAGCAACGTATCAGGGCCATCTGGTGATCACCGATCGGCGCTACCTCGACGCTCTCAGTCTGACGGCGGGATCGGGCAACATCGATTTGTTGGCTAACACATGGCACGCACCTTTGGTGGTTGCCGGTGCAGGGGCCGCAGCCGATCTACATATCGAAAGCACCGCCCCCGGTACGGCGATATGGGTCAATGGCCGGCAGATAGATGTGGTGGCAATCCTCGAACCGGAAGGCGACGCGGTTTTGGACCGCACGCTTTACTTCTCCCCGCCAACGCTAGCCATCCTCACGGACCAGCTTGAGAGTTATTGGCTCGTGCGCACCGAGCCCGGCTACGCCGAGCCGTTGGCCCAAGCGGTGCCCTACGTGCTGGCGCCAGATAATCCCGCGCAGATCGCTGTTTCTAAGGTCGCCGAGTTGGCCAGCCTTCAGCAGGACATTGGCAGTGATCTCGGGCGTCTGCTCGGATTGGTCGGCGCGATAGTGTTAGCGCTATCAGTAATGACTTCGGCGACAACCATGTTCCTCTCCGTGCAACAGCGCGGCCCAGAGATTGCCCTGCGCCGCGCGATGGGCGCCAGCCGTAGTTCGATCTGGAGAATCTTCACCTACGAGGGCACGCTGATCGGTTTGGCCGGCGGCGCTATCGGAGCGGCGCTCGGGGTTGCGGTAGCGGCGCTCGTGGTTGGCGCGAACCGCTGGCCGCTCGCCATCGGACCACACGTGGTTGTCACGGCCATGGTTGCCGGGATCACGGCCGGAGCGTTCGCTTCTATCATTCCTGCCCTTGCTGCCGCACGCCGGGCTCCAGCGGCCCTGCTCCGGACAGTGTGACTAGAGTCTCGTTTTACTCCAAACGCCACGTAACGGAGCGGGCACGCCGGTGACCCCCGACCCGCCCGGGCCCAGTGAGGCTACTTCGTGGCGACCTGGTCGGCGAGGAGAACGCGGGAAGCGGCGGCGGCGTCATCGTGCATCTGGGTGACCAGCGCGGCCGTATCCGTGAACGCGAGCGTGTGCCGCAGACGAGCCACAAAATCCACCGCAACGGTCTCGCCGTAGAGTTCCAAATCATCGCGGCCCAGGGCGTACGCCTCGACGCGGCGGTCACGGCCCGCGAACGTCGGGTTGACACCAACCGAGATCGCGGCCGGCAGGACCGCATCCGGGTGGGACGCCGGCAACGCCGGACGCACAATATAACCTGCGTAAACACCATCAGCGGGGATCAGCCCATGGACGGTCCCGCCTAGGTTCGCCGTCGGGTACCCCAGGGTGCGGCCACGCCCATCACCGTAGACCACCTCGCCCGTCACGCGGTGCGGGCGGCCCAGAATGCGGCGGGCACCGGCGGCATCGCCCTCCTGGAGAGCTAGCCGCGTCCCGCTGGAAGACCAGCGCTGCGCCTTAGCCTCGGGGTCAGCTTGGTCATCGATCGCGGTGACCACGAAACCGAGTTCGGCACCCAGTGCACGCATCGTTGCCACATCGCCTGACTTATCCGCCCCGAACTGCGTATCCAACCCAACCACCACTTCTAGCGCCCCGAGGGCGCCAACCAGATAGTCCCTAGCGAAGCGCTCCGGCGTGAGCCGCGAAAACTCCTGCGTGTAGTCCACCACAACCACCGCGTCCACGCCGATCTGGGCGAGCGCCGCCAACCGGTCCTCTAGCGACTGGAGTTGGACCAGCCCCTGTTCCGGGCGGTGGACCGCCGACGGATGCGGATAGAACGTGATGGCGACAGACCTAACACCACGGGCCTGCGCTTGCCGCACCACCGTTTCAATCAGGGCTTGGTGCCCCCGGTGCATTCCGTCGAAGTTGCCTAGGGTCGCCACCGAGGGGCCAAAGCCAGCGGGTATTTCCGCCAGCGAATTCCAGCGCTGCACGGGCAAACAGTCTAACGGCCTTCAGCCCTTGGTTCTCGCCGGTCCCGGCCCGCCCATTTCACCAGGCCCCAGGCAACCGGCCCCACCGCAGCCGCCAAGGCCGCCTTGACCAGGTCGCCGACCAAGAACGGCACCAGACCCTGCATCATCGCTTGGGCTAGCGTCAGGTGCATCGCCACCGCCAGGTAGGGCACACCCACCGCATAGATCAGGGCTGAAGCCCCCACCATGACGATCAACGTCCGCCAATACGACCGGTCCGTCCCGCGCGCAGCCGCCCATCCCGCGAACGATGCCGCCGCCACATATCCCAGCACATAGCCCAGTGTCGGTAGCCCAAGCCCGGAGTGATGGCCCGCGAACACCGGCAACCCGGCCGCCCCTGCCACCAGGAACAGACCCAGTGCGGCGGCGCCGCGTTTCGCGCCTAGCGCGCTGCCCGCACTCAGCACCGCGAGTGTGCCGAGGCTGAGCGGGATCGGTGTGAATCCGAGTGGCACCGCAATCTGCCCCAACACCGCCACCCAGGCGGCGCCTCCCACGACCAGGGCCACATCCGTGGCCCACGCCCGCACCTGCGAGACGCCGCCGGATGCTGTCACCAGGTCTGCTAGCACTGCGGGGCCCCGCCCCGCTAGCGCCGGTTGCGCTAATGCCATGTCTGCTGGACTCCTTCATTTGTCTTGGTGATCTGGGGGCCGCGCCGCCGACGCGGCCCTCCGTTCCCAAACCAGGTTAGGCACGCCGGCGCTCCGGGCGCAGCCCTGAAGCGGTCGAAGACCACCCCCCAGTTTTGTCGCCGCCCAACAACCGCTCCACGCCGCCCGCCGCCACGGGCAGGGCGGGGCGGGTCCGGCAGGGCCGGCGGGGCGGGCGCCAACGTACGCTTGAGGGGTGGATGGACTCACCTTGGCGGCGGACTGCGGGGGCGGTGGCCTGAAAGCGGCCGTGCTTGACGCGGACGGGATACTGCTCGCCGCCCCGCAACGGTTCCCGCTGCCGTATCCACTGCCACCGGCCGCGCTGATCGCGCTGATCAGGCAGATCGCGGCGGAATCGCCGCCGGCACAGCGGATCTCCCTGGGCCTGCCGGGGATGATCCGTCACGGGGTGGTGGTTCACACCCCGCACTACATCAACCGCTCGGGCCCTGGAACCAAGTTTGACCCGGCTTTGGGGGCTGCCTGGGACTCGTTCGACATGCGCGCCGCGCTCACGGCCGCCTTGGGGATCGAGGCGCTGGTGCTCAACGACGCAGAACTCCACGGCTGTGGGGTGGTGGCGGCAACCGGAGCCGAATTGGTGTTGACCTTAGGAACAGGGCTGGGCTGCGCCCTGTTCGACGCGGGCCGCTTGGCGCCGCACCTTGAAATCAGCCAGGCCCCGGTCCGCCGGGGCGTCACCTTCGACGAGTTCATCAGCGAAAAGGAGCGCCTCGCCCTAGGCGATGCGCTCTGGTCAAGGCGCGTGCTGAAACTGTTGGACCTGCTGCGCCCAGTGTTCCACTGGGACCGGTGCTATGTGGGCGGCGGTAATTCCCGCATGATCACCCCATCAGCGCTGGCCAAACTCCCCGACGACGTCAAGGTCATATCCAACGCCGCCGCCCTGCGCGGCGCGGTGCGGGCCTGGGACCTAGTGGGCTAGCCCCGGCCGCGCCTCAGGGTCCTACCACCACACGGGAGCGGGCCCGGCCCGCCAAGTCAGCGGCCAACTCCTGGACATCTTCCCTGGTCACCGCATTGATCCGGGCCACCATCTGGTCCACCGTGGGGAGTTCGCCCATCAACAGTTCCGCCCGGCCCAGGCGGTTCATCGCCGAGTACGGGTCCTCTAGGCTCAGCAAAGTCGAGCCGCGTAGCTGGCCCTGGGCGCGAGCAAGCTCCTCCGCAGAGATACCGTCCGCCGCCAGGCGCTCGAATTCAGCGTCCAACAGGCGCTCCACCTCGGACGATGCCGCCGGGGAACACCCTGCATACAGCCCGAAAGAACCCGCATCAGAATGCGACGACGCGAAACAGTAGGTCGAATACGCCAGGCCACGCTTCTCCCGCACCTCTTGGAACAGCCGCGATGACATCCCCCCGCCCAAGACCGTCGCCACCACGCTGAGAGCGTGGCGCCGCTGATCGGTCGCGGTCAAACCCGCACAGCCGATCAGCACCTGCGCCTGCTCGGTCGGCTTACCCACCGCCTGGGCGGTGCCCTGCACCGGCAAAGCCACTGCCGGTGAGGTGGGCCGCCGGCCCTTGGCTGGCTCTGTCCCCCGGCTCGCCGCTGACCATCCCCCCAGGTCCAACGCCTCAGCCACCCCTTCCACCACAGCCCCCGCCGCAAACGCGCCCGTGACAGTCACAATCAGCCGCGATGGAGTGTAAAACCGCTGGTAGTGATCCCACACCTGGTCCCGTTCGACCGCCTTGATATCTGCGGAACGCCCCGCGATTGGCCGCCCGAGCGGGTGGGAACCGTACACAGCGCCAGCGAAAGCCTCATGCGCCACATCCACTGGATCATCCTGGTTCATGGCCAGTTCTTCAAGGATCACAGCGCGCTCATTCTCGAAATCGAGTGGATCTAGCACCGATGAGGTCACCATGTCCGCGAGTGTCGCTATCGCCATCGGCGCATCCGCGCCCAACACGCGCGCGTAATAACAGGTCGACTCCTTCGAGGTGGAGGCGTTGAACTCGCCGCCAACGGCATCAAACGCAGCTGCGATATCCCAAGCCGAACGGGTCTTAGTGCCCTTGAACAGCAAGTGTTCCAAGAAATGCGTCGAACCGTAGCCGCCTGGGGCCTCATCCCTGGACCCAACCGCCACCCAAAACCCAATGGTCGCGGAGCGCACCTCCGGCTGAGATTTGGTCAAGATCCGGACACCGCTAGGCAGCACCGTGAGCTTGACCGAATCAGCCTCCTCTGCGGGAATAACCAGTCTCACCGCGCCCCCAAGAAAAGGAAGGGGATCAAGATGCACCTATCCTGGACTGCCTATTCATCGCGATCATCAGTTTGGATACGGGTGTGATGGCGTTCCCGCCGACGGCGCATGCGGTCATCGCCCTCCGCACCGCCTGCTGGTGCGGAATCTGGCGCCGCTGGCGTGGCTGGGGCGGCCTGGTCGGCATCGTCCACCACGGCGTGCAGCGACAACTTGCCGCGCGGGTCGATCTCGTTGATCTCAACCTGCACCTTTTGACCCACTTGCAGCACATCTTCGACGTTTTCGACGCGGCGGCCCCCCACCAGACGGCGGATCTGCGAGACATGCAGCAGACCGTCCTTGCCGGGCGTCAGCGACACGAAGGCGCCAAAAGTGGTGGT
>JAITJY010000092.1 GCA_031278675.1 Bifidobacteriaceae bacterium | reverse complement strand
GAGATCGCCGATCCAGGCCACTTGCGCCTCAGTCACACTGATCTTCTGCAAGAAGAACTGCCTTGTGCCAGAGCCAGTTTGAGGCAGCCGGGGCACATAGGTCCGAGTAGTGCCGCTCGCGTCCTGGTAAGTGGTGACCGTCCCCAAATAGATTGCCCTCAGCTCAACCAAAGTCAAGTACGAGGGGACCGAGGCATACCCGAAGTCCGAGTAGGCGTAGCTGACGGCGTCCAGACCGAACGGGATGAAGGTCAGTTCGTTGCCAGCTGTCGAGGGACCGCTGGAGGACCGGGCGAAATCGAGTTGCCCGCCAACATTGACTCCGCCGGAGGCGGGCCAGTTTCCACCGTTGATTGAGGCGCTGAGCGCCCGGAGCCCGTTGCCTGAACCGTTGGGGCGGTTGAACAGCGGCCCGTTCTCCCGAGTTTGGATTTGGGTGGAGCCGATGGCGTCGTATGAGCCGATCACCCTCTCGCCCCCAATTGTTATAGCCGCGGACAGCCCGCCCATCACGTACTGCGTGGTGTCGCTGCCTGTCCCGGCCAACGGCGGGTAGGTCCCGCTGGGCGGATCGGCCATGGCCGGGCCGCCCGTCAAGGCCAACGCGGCCAAAGCCGCGCCGACCGCGCCTAAAGCGCGTTTACTACTACTTCTCATCAGCTCTCCTATAGAGTTTGATGGTTGCGCGGGCACCCGGATGGGCGCCCGTCCGGCGCCCCCGCCTCGCGGCAAAGTCTGTCCAAGGACTCGCGCGGTGGGGGCCTTCCCTTAAGGCCGGCCGGTGGCCGGCCCGAGGGAAGCTTGGGGGAAGATCAGATTCGCCGCTCCGGCGCCCCTGACCCGACAATGAACCATTCGGACCGGTCAGCGTGTTGTGTCCAACGTTATGTCCGCCCACGCTTTCCGCTGCCACGGCGGGCGCCAACCCCGGGTAGCTCACAGCGCTGCCCTCCGGCGGCGCAGCAGCAGCGGGCCCGCCGCCATGCCGGCGGCGCCGGCCACCAACCCGCCGCCCAAGGCGGACCGGCTGGCCGGGGCGGCGGCGGCGGTGACCTCGGCCGCGGCAGCGGCCTGGACGGCGGTGTAGTCGGCGCCGGCTCCAGGCGAACCGCTCGATGCGGTTGACGTGGGGGCGGCGGCGCCTCCGGGCAGGTTGCCGGAATTGTTGCCGGAATTGTTGCCGGGATTGGTCCGGCTAGCGGTCGGGGTGGGCGTGGGGGTCGGCGACGGCAACGGCGACGGGTCCCCATCGTCCTCCTGGAAATCCCTGATGACTTGGACGGTTGCGAGGGCTCGCTCGCTCAGGTCGTCCGGCAGCGGCACATAGCCTTCAGGCAGTTGGCCCGCGTCCTGCCCTGCGACCTGGCCCGCGGTGACCGCGTACTCGATTAGGTCTGCGAATTGCTCGCGGGCCGCCTCGTCGGCGGTAGCCAAGTTGACCGCAGCGTACAGCACCGTAGTCAGCGGGTAGGCGGTGGCAGGCAAGGCGCCAGGGTCGGTGATTGTCACACCCGAGACGCCGGAAGGCGATTGGGCTGCCACCGCCGCTGCCATGCCACCGCCGTCCGCGTCGACAAAGACACCCCGGGCATTCGGTACTTGCAGCGAAACGGTCGGCAAATGGTAGGCGGAGGCATCAGCTACGCTGGTGAACCCGTTCAGAAAGACACTGCTTTGCCGAGCCATGCCGCTCGCGGTATAGGCCCCCAGAATGCCGCCCGCAGCCCCGTTGCCCGCTGCAGCGTCCCACGCGGTCTTCGACCCCTTGTCGCCCCGAAACACCATGCGCGCCGCCGCCCCCATATCGGCGGCGTAGGGCAATTCTTGCTGTATGTCGTAGCGATACTGGTTCATGGCGTTGAGAAGACGCGGTTTGAGCGCTTCGTCGCTCTTCGGGAAGGTCTTAGCCGGAGTGTCGCACAAACACATCGACGTGCCGTCATCTGCCGTAAGGCCAACCTCGCGCCATTCCACTTCGCCCGTAGCGCTGCGTTGCAGCAGCAGGGCAGGAATCCAATCGTAACCGCTGCCCTCCTTGAAACCCCATTCCTCGCCATCGACAAAGGCTGGCACTTTGGCATCAGGATGCCCCTGAGGGAGATAGAACGGGTTGATCGTCATGCCGCTGTTTTCCTCGTCGCCGGGGAGCACATTGTCCGGGTAGCCCGCAAGGAAGGCCCGCGCGGCATCGTCGGCTTGCAAGTAAGACCACAACTGCTCAATCAAATCGGCCCTATTGGGGCCGGTCATGACCAGGGTGCCGGAAAAGGATGGGAAGACACCTGGATTCAACGCTTGGAATTCTGGGTCTCTGGTCAGCGCGCCCGGGTTGCCCTCCGTTAGGCTCCAAGGCCCGGACGGCATGCCTTCGAGGGAGCTGTAACTTGATAGGACCTGCTCCCGGGAGTAGGAGTGGGTGATCATCTTGGCCAACAGCCGGGGGCTCAGCCGCAATTGGGTCTGCCGAACGCCACCTTCATTCGCCAGGAATGCGATGGCGGCACCGGTAACTGCAACTGGGGCGTACACAACGCGGGCGCCCACGATCTGATCCGAATCTGCGCCACTTGGCAGGTAGTCCTCAGTGACCGGGCGCGCCGTGATCGCCATTTGGAGCTGCCCGGAAAGCAACTGACCGCGTAGCGCCTCGTCGGAAGCGCTGCTGAACGAGTACGCGGTGCCCTCCGACCGGCAAAGTCCCACCTGCCAGGATGAGAACGCGGCGGAGGCGCTTTCCGCCACACCAACCAGACGCTCCACGCCACCAGCAGTGCAAGCTGCGCCGACGGGGCTGAAATCAAGCGGCAGCACAAGTCGGTTCGCCCAGTAGTCGCAGGCCGGATTCACTGGCGAGTTCTGCTGGAAAGTGGCGTCTGACGCACCGTACATCCCGCCATAAGGCACTACCGCGCAGCCATCGGCGGTCGAAGAGACATGCGAGCCGCGCGGCACCACCACTAACCAGCACCTGGCCCCGGCTAGCGATGGGTCACCACAGCCTAGATAGGGCTGGCTGGCGGCTGACTGCGTCTCGAACAGGAACGTTGCGTGGCCGTTGGCGTCGACCGACTCGGCCCGCTCATTGGTGTTGGTGGCTTGGACCACCTCAGCCAGCTCTACGGTGTAGGTAGTGGTGGTGGAGCTCTGCTGGATTGACGAGTATTCGCGGCCCGAGCTGGCCCGGAAAGGCACGTTGACAGCAGCGCTGCCACCGCGCCACAGGTTGGGCTCAAAAACCTGCGGCCTGGCCGTAGCCAACCCCTTCGGGGCGTTGGACCAACCGCCCCACAGGCAGTTTTTATAGAACTCAGGATCCCTCGGATCGCCCCAGCACTGCATTGCTTCGACGTAGTTGACACCCAGTTCAACGGAGTAGCCGTAGGGGTTGAACAGCTGCTGAGTGGCGCCGGGCATGCCGGTTACTTCTACTTGGACCACCTGGTCTACTAGGTCTTGGGTTTGGGAGACGGTCACTTGGACATCCTTGAAGTCCTGGTAGTGGACTGACTCCGGGTCGCG
>JAITJY010000086.1 GCA_031278675.1 Bifidobacteriaceae bacterium | reverse complement strand
AGCGACCCGGCCAATCCGGGCCGGCAAGACGGACATCGCCTGCGCGACATCGCCCCACTCCATCAAACCGGTCTGGACCATCGTCTCGTTGACGACGGCCAAAGCCGTCTCCAGGCCCGTCATGCCGAACGCGGCCGCCGCCCACTCGCAGTCCTTCGCCTCGTCCGGATGCGGCGCGTGGTCGGTCGCCACTATGTCGATCGTGCCGTCCGCGAGGGCCGCTCTTACGGCGGCGACATCGTCCGGCGAACGAAGCGGCGGGTTGACCTTGTAAACCGGGTTGTAACTCCTGGCCGCCTCATCCGTCAGCAGCAGGTGATGGGGCGTGACCTCGGCGGTCACCGGGATGGAACGGGCCTTGGCCCACCGGATAATCTCCACAGAACCGGCGGTCGAAACGTGACAGATGTGCAGGCGGGAGCCGACATGTTCAGCCAGCAGCACGTCCCGGGCAATGATCGATTCCTCGGCCACCGCCGGCCAACCCGCCAGACCAACCTGACCGGACACCAGACCCTCATGCATCTGGGCGCCTTCGGTCAGGCGCGGCTCCTGCGCGTGCTGAGCCACCACGCCATCGATCCCCTTGACGTACTCCAGCGCGCGGCGCATCAACACCGGGTCCGCGACACACATGCCGTCATCAGAAAACACCCGCACCTGGGCCGCCGAGCGGGCCATGGCAGCCAGTTCGGCCAGATGTTCACCGCGCAAACCCAACGAGACCGCACCAACCGGGCGCACATCGACATAACCCGCGTCGTGCCCCAACCGCCAGACCTGTTCCACCACCCCGGCCGTGTCCGCCACCGGGTTGGTATTGGCCATCGCGTGGACACAGGTGAAGCCGCCGGCTGCGGCGGCTCTGGAACCACTCAGCACCGTCTCAGCGTCTTCGCGGCCGGGTTCACGCAAATGCGTGTGGAGGTCCACCAGGCCCGGCAACGCGACCAGTCCGTCCGCATCAATCACCCGCTCCGCCGGAGCGGGGGTGGCGTGTCCCACCAGCACAATTACGCCGTCCTCCAACCGCACATCCGCCCGCTTGCCGCTGGGTAGCATGGCACCTCGGATTAGGTAATTCACCTTGCTCACTCCTTCACGCCGCTTGCGGCCGGCACCGCTTGGGCATCGCTCGGGTCTGACCGGACGCCTTGCCCCGGCGGATTCGTGAACGCGCCCGGTTGCTTGGCGCCGGTCAAAGTCAAATACAGCACCGCCATCCGCACCGCCACGCCGTTCGCAACCTGTTCAGTGATGACAGACCGTGGCCCGTCTGCGGCCGCAGAGGTGATTTCAAGTCCACGGTTCATGGGGCCGGGGTGCAACACAATGGTATGGCGCGCCAAGCGCGCCAACCGGGGGCCGTCCAACCCGTATTCGCGGGTGTACTCCTGCGGACTCGGGAAAAACCCGCCGCCGGCCGCGCCGCCGGACATGCGTTCACGTTGGACCCGCAGCATCATCAAAGCATCCGGGGGGGCTTGCTCCAGGGCGTGGTCCAGGTTCAAGAACACATCACAGTTCCACTGCCCCACACCAACCGGCAGCAATGTGGCCGGCGCCACCAGGCTAACGCGCGCGCCCAGCGTGGTGAACAAGTCAACCCCGGACCGGGCGACCCGCGAATGCAGCACATCACCCACAATCATGATGCGCCGACCTGCCAGATCGTGTCCCACCGGGTCAGGGCCGACCAGGTGGCGCCGGATTGTCATGGCGTCCAACAGCGCCTGAGTTGGATGCTGGTGGGTGCCGTCACCCGCGTTGACCACTGAGGCGGCCGTCCAACCCGAATGGGCTATCTGGTAAGGCGCCCCAGAGGCTGAATGCCGCACCACAATCCCGTCCGTGTGCATGGCGCCCAAGGTCAAGACCGTGTCCTTGAGCGACTCCCCCTTCGAGACGGACGAACCCTTCGGCGAGAAATTGATCACGTCGGCGCTCAGCCGCTTGGCGGCGGTCTCAAACGAGATCCGCGTCCTGGTCGAATCCTCGAAGAACAAGTTGACCACGGTCTTGCCGCGCAGCGTCGGTAGCTTCTTGATCTCCCGGGCCTGGGTCGCGGCCATGTGTTCCGCGATATCCAACACGCCGACCGCGTCTTCGCGGCTCAAATCGGCCGCGCTCAGCAGGTGTTTCACTGCCCGTCCTCCCCTTCGCCCAAACTGGGGCCGTCAAACGGTTCGATCAGGACCGAATCTTGCCCATCCACCTCCGCCAAGGCCACGGCGACCCGTTCAGCGGCGGCCGTCGGCAGGTTTTTGCCGACATAGTCGGCACGGATCGGCAGTTCGCGGTGCCCGCGGTCAACCAGGACGGCGAGCCGCACCGCCATCGGCCGCCCCAGGTCAGCCAGTGCGTCGAGCGCGGCGCGGATGGTGCGCCCGGAGTAGAGCACGTCATCGACCAACACGACCACCGCACCGTCTATCCCTGCCGGCGGCAGCGCCGTGGGCTGGACCGGCCGGGTTGGCACCCGCGCCAGGTCATCGCGGTACATGGTGATGTCCAACTGCCCGAACGCCGGCTCCCACGTGGGTTCAATCTGCGCTATCACGTCCGCCAAACGTTTAGCTAACGGCACCCCGCGCGTCGGGATGCCGAGGATAACCAGGCCCCCGGGGCCACGGTTCTTCTCGAGGATCTGATGGGCGATGCGCTGAATAGCGCGGGTAATGTCAGGTCCGTTCAGGACCTCTCGACTGGTCATGGCCTGGTTTCTCCTTTCCCGCCTCGCCGGACGGGCCTTTAAAGGATGATGCTGCCCCAGCCTAGCCGACCAGCGCAGCAAACTCCGGCAGATGAACCAAGTTTCGCCGCTCCTCTACGCTTCCCCGGGGAGCGGAGCCCCGCTCAGATCAGGGTTGACTTGATCTTCGACAGGCGACCCAGCAGGCCTGAAACGAACCCGGCAGACTTGTCGGTAGAGAGTTTGCCGGCCAGATCGGCGGCGGCTTTGATAGCGATAGAGTCCGGGACGTCATCCTCGAAGACAACTTCGTAAGCACCGACATACAAAATAGCGCGGTCCACACCCGGCATCCGGTGTTGCGGCCAGCCCTGGGTGTAGGTGTCCAGCCACTCCGAAATGAGCTCCCGGTGCTCTACCACCCCCTCGATCAGCCTCAGGGTGTACGGCGGCAAGGCGGGACCGTCCAACGGGTCTTCATCACTGGCCGTGTCCGCCGCCTCGTCGGCCAAATCTGCACCTAAGGCAGCCAACAGATGGGTGCGCTCGGCCACTAGCTTCTTCAGCGAACGCCCGCGCTGAAACGATTCAAAAACCAACTCGACCGCGCGGCGGCGCGACGCAGACCGGGAAGCAGCCGCCACTAGTTGACCCGGCCCAGGTAATCACCGGAGCGCGTGTCGACCTTGACCTTGGTGCCCTGTTCCAAGAACAACGGCACTTGGATCACGTAACCGGTCTCTAAGGTGGCGGGCTTGGTGCCGCCGGTGGAGCGGTCGCCCTGCAAACCGGGCTCGGTGTAGGTGATTTCGAGGACCACTGCGGCGGGCAATTCGACGTACAGCGGGTCGGCGTCATGGGTGGCGACAATGGCGTCCTGGCCCTCCAAGAGGAAGTGCGCGGCATCGCCCACTGTTGCGGCGGCCACGTTGACTTGGTCATAGGTGTCCTTGTCCATGAACACGAAGGAGTCCGCGTCCCGGTAAAGGTATTGCATGTCACGCTTGTCGACGGTGGCGGTATCCACCTTGAGGCCGGCGTTGAAGGTCTTGTCGACCACCTTCCCGCTGAGCACGTTCTTCAGCTTGGTGCGCACAAAAGCGCCGCCTTTACCGGGTTTGACGTGCTGAAACTCGATTACGGTCCAAAGTTGGCCGTCCAGGTTGAGAACCAGGCCGTTCTTTAGGTCATTGGTGGTTGCCACGAAGCCTCCGTTTGTGTGAAAGCGAAATCTTTCCGCAGATATCCTAACGTTCGCGAGCCTACGAATGCGTAGGGTGGCCCCGGGCGGCTATGGTCCCAGCGTGAAGGTTTCCACTACGCCAATCATCTATCCGCCCAACGCGGACGAGTCGATCGCCGACTTGCTCTTGGAACGCCGCGACCGCGACCCCAAGGCGCCTATGTTGGAAGTGGCGGGGCCGGCCGGGGTGGAGCCGGTCAGTGCAGGTGCTTTCGTGGATGCGGTAGAAGGACTCGCGAAGGGTTTTATTGCGGCGGGCGTCAAGCACGGCGACACGTTGGGGATCATGGGCCGCACCTGCGAACAGTGGACGCGGGTGGATTATGCCTTGTGGTATATCGGCGCGGCCGGTGTGCCCGTCTATGAGACCTCCTCCGAGGCGCAGGCCGCTTGGATTGTCCGCGACAGTGGGATGGTTGGCGCCGTCGCGGAGACCGCCGCTCATGCCGCCATCTTGCGCGCCTCGCTGACGGGTCAGATTTGGGTGATGGAGGAGGGTGCGTTGGCCCACCTTACGGAGTCGGGTAAGGCCGTGCCCGATGCCGTGCTCCAAGCCAGGCGCAGCGCCGTCCGTGGGGCGGACCTCGCCACCGTCATCTACACCTCGGGGACTACTGGCCGCCCGAAGGGCGTTGAACTGAGTCACCTGAGCTTTACGACTATGGCCCGCAACACGGCGACCGCGTTGGATTTCATTGTCTGCCCCGGCTCACGTGGCCTGTTGTTTTTACCGCTGGCTCACGTCTTTGCGCGGGTGATCAACGTGATTGCGTTGCATTCGCCTGCGGTGATGGCTTATTCGCCGGACACCAAGAACCTGGTGGCGGACCTCGGCTTATATAAGCCGACATTCTTGTTGGTGGTGCCGCGTGTCTTGGAGAAGGTTTACAACGCGGCCGAGGCTTCTACCGGCGGCGGGTTCAAACTGCGGGTGTTCCGTTGGGCGGCGAAGGTGGCGATTGTTTCTTCGCGGGAGTTGGATTCGCGGGGTGGGTTTACGCCGGTTCGGCGGGTCCAGCACGCATTGGCGCGGCGTTTGGTCTACCGGAAACTAACCAAGATGATGGGTGGGGCTTTGACGCAGGCGGTGTCCGGTGGGGCGCCGCTCGGTGAGCGGTTGGGGCATTTCTTCCGGGGGATCGGTTTGACCGTCTATGAGGGCTATGGCCTGACCGAGACCACCGCCCCGACCGCCGTCAACCGGGCCGGGTTGAACAAGCTGGGGACGGTGGGCCAGCCGTTGCCGGGCCAGTCCGTGGCGATTGCGCAGGACGGTGAGATCTTGGTACGTGGTTATCACGTGTTCCGGGGTTATCGCGGGAACGCGGCGGCTACCAGCGAGGTATTCGAGGATGGTTGGTTTAGGACCGGTGATATTGGTTCGTTGGATAGTGACGGCTGCCTCGCCATCACCGCCCGCCGCAAGGAGCTGATTGTGACTGCGAGCGGCAAGAACGTGGCGCCTGGCGTGTTGGAGGACCGGCTGCGCGGGCATCCGCTGGTTTCTCAGGTTGTGGTGGTGGGTGAAGGCCGGCCGTTCGTCGGTGCGTTGATCACGTTGGATGATGAGATGATCCCCGCCTGGCTGGCTAACCATGGCAAGTCGCCGTTGACTTTGGATCAGGCCCGGATCGACCCGGATATCCACGCCTCGTTGGCCCGCGCTGTGGCCCGCACCAATGAGGTGGTCTCCCGGGCCGAATCGATCCGGGAGTTCAGGGTTTTGGATGCTGATTTCACCGAGGCTAACGGTTATCTGACTCCGTCCCTGAAGGTCAAGCGAGATCAGGTCTTGCGTGACTTCGCCGCCGAGGTGGATGCGCTCTATGCGGATGCCGCCGCCCGCCGCGCTGCGTCCTGATCACCGACCGGTGTGTCCCAGTCGCCGGTGATAACGCCATAGACTTAGCACTGTCGCTGACGCGGACTTGATCCTTTTCCTGCAGGAAGGCTCCCTGGCAGGCGTTGGGTCACACAACGAACTCCTGAAAAGCCGAGCATATCGAGAGTTCATTTCAAACCAACTGAGTGGAGGGCTCCATGGAAACGAAACCGAACAAGCGTAAGACCCCAGGAACAATCTTGATTGTGGTTGGCCTGTGTGCGGTCGGCGCAGGCTTCCTGGTCGGCATCTGGCCTCTCACCGGGGTCGGTGCGATCATGGCGCTGGTGGGAGCGCTGACAATTCTCTTCGAACAGATCGGCGCCAGGCGGTGACCGCTATTACGCCGGCCAAAAACCAAGGCAATGCGCTGGGCATCGAGTTCCTGGGCGTTTGCAAACGCTACGGGCGTCGCGATGTCCTCCACGAAGTGAGCTTCGCCGCTCCTGCCGGCGCGGTTACGGCGCTACTAGGACCGAACGGCGCCGGTAAGACGACCCTGCTCCGAATACTGCTGGGGCTCGCCTATCCGAATCGGGGCGCGGCACTAATCGGGGGTCAACCCCTCTTGTCAACGCCAAACCCGGCGCGGATGATCGGCGTCGTCTTTGAAACGTTTGGCGTGAACGGCGGCTTTCGCGTCCAGGACTGTGTTGCCGTCCGGCGCCAAGAGCAAGCCGCGACTGAGCCTTCGGCCGAGGCGCTGTGTCAAGAGGTTGGGCTGGGTGGATTCGAGCGGCAGCGAGTCAAGAGGCTGTCGTTGGGAATGCGGCAAAGACTCGCGTTCGGGCTAGCCACTGCCGGCCAGCCGCCGGTACTGGTCCTGGACGAACCCTTCAACGGGCTTGACCCAGAAGGCATGCGTTGGGCGGCCGGTGCGATTCGGCGGCAAGCGGAGCGCGGGGCGGCGGTGCTGGTCTCGTCTCATCTGCTGCGGGACATGGAGACAGTGGCTGACCGAGCAGTGATGATCCACGGCGGCAAGGTGAGTGCTTGTGCGGCTATCCGTGACCTGCGCGACCAAGCCGGCTTGGATAGCTGCGTGCTGGTTGAATCCGATGATCCCGCGCGCTTGGCGCAAGCTGTCTCGCTGTTAGGGGGAACAACCAGCACGGCGCCAGACGGTATTGAAGTGTCCGGGGTCTCAAGCATGCAGCTTGTTAATCTAAGTCAATCGAGCGGCATCGCTTTGCGTCTGCTCAGTACAGAGTCGTCATGGCTGGAAGCATCCTATTTCCGGTTGGTCGGTGCCGACCAATCAGCGAGCGCGAAGGGAGACACGCAATGACCGCCCTCCGTGTAGAACTTAGAAAAGCCCTGGCAGGGCGCACTTTCACTTGGGCCATCATTGCTGCCTTGGCTTTGGTCGGTTTCATGGCCCTGGTCCCAGCCCTCATTTCGACATCCGGAGACATAACCGAGTATGTGACGGAATCCAACGGCCTAAAGACGCTCGCCGAGCCCTTGCGAAGCTATCTATACTCCGCCGCTGCCAGGGTCGGATATGTGGTGCCGTTCGTGCTGGGGTCCCTTGCCGTAGGCGTTGAATGGCGTGAACACACCATGGGCCGTTCCATCATTGGAGCCGGTGGCCCAAGCGGACTGGTTGTCGCGAAGGTCGTTACCGTCGGTCTGCAATCGGCCGGCATCGGCGTGCTCGTTTCACTGGTCGATGGCGGATTAGTGGCCGCCGTCCTGCACGGCCGCGGATTGGATGCCGGCCTCGGCGACAGCGCGGTCCAAGGGATCCTGGTGAGAACACCGCTGGTCTTTCTTGTGTGGGGAATCATTGGCGTTGGTCTGGCACTCATCATCCGCAGCCAAGCCGCCAATCTAGCCGTGGTGTTCGCATTCTTTTTGTTCATCGAACCCACCCTGACTAATCTCGCCAATGAAAGCCCCAGTTTCTCTGGAATTGGTCGCTTCTTGCCCGGCGCGGCCAGTCTGTCTTTGGCGTGGCCACCAGAGTCCTCCGGCCCAGCGCAAACCACAGGGGGCGTCACAGCCGCATTGAGTTGGCCGGCCGGCGGCGCCGTGTTGCTCGGCTACGCGGCGCTGGTAGTGCTAATCGGTTATCTGGTGCGTTTCCGGCGAATGGATATTGACGCGTAACGCGACCCGAAGAACGCGGCTAGCGCAACGGCAGCGGCAGCGGCATAGTCACCGTCACCGGTGGCTGGCGGAGATACCAACTCGGGGCAGTCTCAGCTTGGGAGGATGTTCGCTACGGCCATCAGCGCTAGGCGGTAGGAGTCGAGGCCGAACCCGGCGATCGTGCCCCGCGCCACGGCGGAAATAGTTGAATGGTGGCGGAAGGATTCGCGCCTCGCCGGGTTCGAGATGTGTACCTCGATCAGGAGTTCTACCTCTGCGGCGGCGTCCGCCAGGGCGTAGGAATAGTGAGTGAACGCGGCCGGATTCAAGATCACCGGGATCGCTTGGTCGCTAGCGTGGTGCAGCCAGCCGACCAGTTCGGCTTCATCGTCGGTTTGGCGCACAATGGCGTCCAGCGACAAATCGTTCGCCCAGGCGCGGCACAAGCGCTCCAGGTCAGCGAAGTCCGCATGGCCGTAGACCTCGGGTTCGCGGCTGCCTAACCGGCCCAAGTTTGGGCCATTGGCGATCAGGACCGGGCGGTTCATGTCGGCTCCCAGGGATAGCGTTCCGGTGGCTCGTCGAAGCTTGGCGCGCCAGCCAGCGGCCCGTCAGGCTCACGACCAGCCAGCAACTCGTCAGGCTCGCGGCCGTCCAGCGGCCCGTCAGGCTCGGGGCCGGCCAGCAACTCGTCAGGCTCGCGGCCAGCCAGCAACTCGTCAGGCTCGCGGCCAGCCAGCAGCTCGTCAGGCTCGCGGCCAGCCAGCGGCCCGTCAGGCTCGGGGCCGGCCAGCAGCTCGTCAGGCTCGCGGCCAGCCAGCAACTCGTCAGGCTCGCGGCCAGCCAGCAACTCGTCAGGCTCGGCGCCGGCCAGCGGCGGAATGTAGGCCGGCAGGCCGTACGGGTTGTCAAGGGGGCGTGCCGGGCCGTCGGCTGTGGGATACGGCGCGGCCCCCGGCACCGCCGAGATCGCCTGGTACGCCTCCTCCAGTATGGCCTCAGGAATACCACGCACGATGACGGGTTTCGCGACATCTTCCAACAGCACCATCCGGCGCACATCGCCTTGGTTTTTCTTGTCACGGCGCATCGCCGGCCACAGGCGATCCCACCGGCCTGGCCGATACGAGGTCGGCAGGCCCACGGCCGACAGCAGTTCGCGGTGCAAACCGAGCAGCGACGGCTCCATCAAGCCGGCCCGCACCGCAGTCTCTGCGGCAAACACCATTCCCACCGCCACCGCGTCGCCATGGCGCCACTCGAAGTGTTCAACCTGCTCAATCGCGTGACCAAAAGTGTGTCCGTAGTTCAGTACGGCGCGCCGGCCAGACTCATGCGGGTCCTCCCCGACCACCTCAGCCTTGACGGCCACTGCCCGGCGAATCAACTCGGTGAGCAGCGGACCGGACAGGTTCAGGGTTTCGCGCGGACCGGACCAAACCACATCCAAGATTCCTGGGTCCGCGATCAGTCCAGCTTTGATGACCTCCGCCATCCCGGAAATCAGTTCTGCCTCCGGCAAACTGTTCAACAGCACCGGATCGCACAGCACCGCGTACGGCTGGTGGAACGCCCCAACCAGGTTCTTGCCTTCATCCGTGTCGATCGCGGTTTTGCCGCCGATCGCGGCGTCCACCATGGCCAGCAGGGTGGTCGGGACATGGACGACGGGGGTGCCGCGCAACCAGGTCGCGGCGACAAAGCCGGCCAGGTCGGTGGTCGCTCCCCCGCCCAACGCGACAATCAGGTCGGTCCGGGTGAATGACGCTTCGCCGAGGCGTTGCCAAGCGGCGGCCGCCACATCTATCGTCTTCGCTGCTTCGCCGCTGGGCACCGCCAACAAATAGACATCGAATCCATCCTTGCGCAATGAGTCCACCAACCCGGGCACGGGTCCCGCCACCGCCGGGTCGAACATCAACATCAGCCGCTTGACGCCCGCTGGCACGTGAGCGCCAAGGTCGCGGAGCAGGTCCGGGCGCACCACGACCTCATAGGGTGGCTCTAGCGGCACCTCGATCCGGGCCTCATTCCCCCAATTCACCCTTTACGTCTCCTTTGCCATCACCAAACGCGCAATCTGATCCGCCGCATCCGCCGCGCTCAGGCCGTCTACCTGAATTATTGCAGTGGACAGCGCCTCATAGGTGGGGCGCCGGGCGGCCATCAGCTCACGCCATACCTTACGCGGTGATTCACGCAACAAGGGACGCGCTGCGTTCAAGCCGACGCGACGCGCCGCCAACGCTGGCGAAATATCCAAGAACACCACCACGGCCCCGGCGGTGCGCAGCGCTGCAGCGTTCGCCTCTTCCATTGGGGCGCCACCACCCAGGGCAATCACAATCCCTTCGTGCGCGCCGCACTCGAGAGCCTCCGCCACAGCGGCCCGCTCCATGGTACGGAAGGCGGGCTCGGCATCGTGCAAGAAGATGTCCCCGATCGAACGGCCCGCGCGGGCTTCGACCATCTGGTCTGTGTCCAAGAATCCAAGGCCCAGTTTGAGCGCCAACGTTTGGCCGATCGTGGTTTTGCCCGCCCCCGGCGGCCCAATCAGCACCAGCGCACTCACGCGAGTTCCTGAGGGATGGCGCCCAGGTAGGCGACGGCGTTGCGGCGGACCTCGGCGAGGCTGTCGCCGCCGAACTTTTCTAGCGCGGCGTCGGCTAGGACCAATGCCACCATCGCTTCGGCCACCACACCGGCCGCCGGGACTGCGGTCACATCTGAGCGCTGATGGATGGCCTTAGCCGGTGCGCCCGTCGCGGTGTCTATGCTGGCCAGAGCCCGGGCGAGCGTTGGGATCGGTTTGATGGTGGCGCGGGCCACCACCGGTTCGCCGTTGGACATCCCGCCCTCAATCCCGCCCGCATGGTTGGTGGGGCGCCGCACGCGCCCGCCGATCCGTTCGACCGGATCGTGGACGGCGGAGCCCGGCAACGCGCCTGCGGCGGTGCCCAGACCTATTTCGACCGCCTTGACGGCTTGGACCGACATCAGGGCTTCCGCTAGGCGCGCGTCGAGGCGCCGGTCCCATTGCACGTGTGAGCCGAGTCCGGGCGGCACGCCGTAAGCGATCACCTCGACCACGCCGCCCAGGGTGTCGCCGGACTGCTGAGCGGCGTCGATGGCGTCCGTCATGGCCTGGCACGCCGCCTGGTCTAGGGTCCGCACGGGGCTGGCGTCGACCTGCGCCGCAACTGCGCCAGCCGCACCCGCCGGCTCCGCTTGACCCACCGCCGGAGTGAATGCCGGGTCCGCCCGGACCCCGCCCAGGGCCACCACGTGGCTGATCACTTCGATGTCGAGGGCTTGCCGGAGGAACGCCGCCGCAACGGCCCCGACGGCGACCCGGGCGGCGGTCTCGCGGGCACTGGAGCGCTCTAGGATGGCACGGGCGTCGGCCTGGGCGTACTTGATCATGCCGGCCAGGTCGGCGTGGCCCGGCCGAGGCCGTGTCAGCGGGGCAGACCGCGCGCTGGGCGGGGGTTCGCCCGGATCGGGTGACATGGTTTCGGCCCACTTGGGCCATTCCGAGTTGTGGATCACCAGCGCGACCGGCGCGCCCGTGGTGGCACCGCGCCAGATCCCGCCCACCAGGTCCAGTTGGTCCGCCTCGAACGCCATCCGGGCACCGCGCCCGTAGCCGAGGCGGCGCCGCGCCAGCGCCTGGCTGATGTCTTCCCGGGTAATGACGACGCCTGCGGGCATGCCTTCGAGCACACCCAGAATCGCTGGTCCGTGCGATTCTCCCGCTGTCATCCAACGCAACATGTCACCCATTGTCCCCCGTGCGGGCGCTTATCCGGGTTGCGCCGCGCGCATGGCGTCCAACGGCGCGGGCCGCCCGGTCATCAACCGCACTTGTTCGGCCGCCTGGTGCAGCAACATCAGCCGCCCGGGCACCGCGATCCCGCCGCGCGCCGCCCAAGCCTGCGCCAGACGAGACGGCCACGGCGCATACGCCACATCCAGCAGCACGCCTCCGTCCTCCCCGCGCCCGATGCCGTCCGCGCCGTTACCCCCAACCGCCTCGCCCGGACCGCCCCCGGCGCCCAGCCGCCCCGGCCCGTCCTCCCCGCGCCCGATGCCGTCCGCGCCGCTACCCCAAGGCTCTGCGGCGAGGGCGTCTGCCGCGTGCGGCGGCAGCGTGGAGATCACCAGTTCGGCCGGCCAATCGCCCAGGCTCACGCGATGGGCGGTGCCGGGGGTGGGCCAGCGACGCAGTTCGGGTTTGACCCCCATCCGCGCCGCAGCAGCGATCAGTTCCTGAGACCGGGCGAGCGAACGCACGAACACCTTGGGCTGAGCCACACCCAGTTCGGCCAGCGCCGCGAGGGCCGCAGCTGCGGTCGCACCGCCCCCGAGCACTGTGGCGGCCCGCCAGACCCGGCCCGGCGCCGCCTCGCGGATGGCGGCCACAATCCCGTAGACATCGGTGTTGGCGGCCACAGCCCCGGCCGGATTGAACACCACAGTGTTTGCCACACCCACGGTCTTGGCCAAGCCGTCCACATGATCCACCAGCCCCAAGATGACGCGTTTGAGTGGCATGGTGATGGACAGGCCCACCCAGGAAGCGTCCAGTCCGGCCAGCCAGGCGGGCAAGCGGTCTGCGGTCATGTCGATCGCTTCGTAGCTCCAGTCGGTCAGCCCGAGCGCCGCATACGCGGCGCGGTGCAGCGCTGGTGAGAGCGAATGAGCAATTGGGCTGCCCAAGACGGCGGCGTGCCGCCTCACCACTGACCCCCACCCAAGACCAATGCCACTAGGAGTGCTCGGCTTCCCATTGCCTTAGCTTTTGCACGCACCGGGCGTGATCTTCTGCGGTGACCCCGAAGTCTGTTTCGCCGGTCTCCAGGTTATGGGCGCAGAAATAGAGCCATTCGCCGGCGGCCGGATTCATGGCCGCATCCAATGTTTCTTTCCCGGGATTGCAGATCGCTCCGGCTGGCAATCCGTCCACGTAATAGGTGTTCCACGGGTTCGGATCATCTCGCTCCGCCTGCGATGTATACACGTTGGCGTCGAACCGGCCCACACCATAAACCACGGTCGAATCGAATTGCAGTTTCATGCCCTTGGCCAACCGGTTCTGGATTACCCGGGCCACCTTGGGCCGGTCGCTGGACAGCTTCGATTCTTTTTCCAACAAGGACGCAGTCGTCACTACCTCGAGCCACCGTTCCCGCGGCACATTCAGTTCTTCTAGCACGCCAACGCAGGTTTCCACCATTTTCGCCAGAATCTCGGTGGGTGTCACACCAATGTTGAAGGAATAAGTCTCCGGGAACAACCAGCCTTCGACCAGGCCATTGGCTTCGGGCGGGAGCCCAATCGCTGCCGTGTCGGCTGCGGCTAGACGGACCGCCTCGGTCTGTGCCGCGATTTCCGCCTAGACTTCCTCACCCGTGGCGGCCGGTTGATCTTGAGCAGTGGCCAGAGCCAGCCCAACAATTGCATAAACTTCGTCGGTGCGTTTGCCTTCGGCAACAGTAAATGCGACCGCCAACCGGGAGGCTGGATCCATCAAGGCGGTCAACGCATCTGCGGCACTCATCTGGAGCCGCAGCCGGTAGGTGCCCGGCTGGATGCCGGCGGCGGCATCGCCCGCGTCGTTGAAAGCCTTGATAAACGGCGCCACGGTCGCGATCACCCCAGCGGCGACCAGTTTCTCCGCGATCCGGCTACCCGGGTCGCCTTCGTCGATCGTGATCGAGGCTTCGCTGTGACCCGGCCCCGGAAAGTCCGTAATATCCGCCTCACTCTTGGACGTCAGCTTGTTGTAAGCCAGTTTCCCGATATAAACCCCCGCTCCCCCGATCCCCAGGGCCAGACACGTAATCACTGTGCCGGTCACCACCCGCCGCGTCCGGCCCGGTTTGCGGGGCTTGCCCCCCTTGGTGGGTGGGCCTTGATAGCCGCTAGGGCCGGGGCCAGGTCCGCTCGCGCCGGGTCCGCCCACCCCGGCACCTCCGGGGCCCGGTCCGCCCGCGCCGGCTCCGGCCGCCGCTTGCTTCGCCGCGAACTCCCGCGATTCACGCAGCGCCCGCCGGGTTGCCGGGACAGCCGGTGGCACCTCAATGTGAGGGAAGACTCCAGCGGCCGGGACCTGAGAGGGGGCCGATGGCTCTTCGGGCTCGCCCGCCGTCTCGAAGGGGTTCCAGTGATCGGTCACGGGCTAAGAGTTTACCGTTTTGTGACGTTTCGGTGGGCGTCCAGCGCGGCCTGCAGGATTATTACCGCTGCGGCTTGGTCCACCACGGCACGTTGATTCTTGGCGCGGCGGCCCGCCCGGCGCAGGTGCGCCTCCGCCTCGACCGTGCTCAGCCGTTCATCCTGCAAGGTCACAGCCACACCCCGTGCCGCCAGCGCATCCGCCACGCCCTGGGCGTGGGCTGCGCGCGGCCCGGCGCTCCCGTTCATGTTCAATGGGACACCGATCACTACCCGGCTAGCTTCGTGTTCCTGCATCACCTGGGCCAGCCATTCCGCCAGCGCGAGTTCGCCCAGCCCGCCGCGCGGATAGGTCGCCAACGGCATGGCGAGCGCCAGAGACCTGTCAGACAAGGACAACCCAATCCGGCTCAGACCCAGATCAACCCCCAGCCAGGGACCCGCGCCAGCCGCCGCCGCCGCAGGGCGCGATCCCGCGTCCGATGCCGCGCGCGCCGCCGCCCGGCCCGCAGCGCGGGCTTGGGGGCCGCTCACAGCGCCGCCGCGACAGCGGCCAAGGCCGCCGACAACTTGGAGCCATCCGCGCCACCGCCCTGGGCCAGGGCCGGCTTACCGCCGCCACCTCCGCCCAGCACCTGGGACGCCACACCAACCAAAACGCCGGCTTTGTGACCGGCGGCCTGCGCGGCATCGTTCGCTGCGATAGCCACCAAACCCCGGCCGCTCGCCTGGTCCCGCGCCCCCAAAGCGACCACGGCGGCCTCACCCTCCCCCAGGTGGGAGCGCACGTCGCTGGCCAGATTGCGCAGCTCGGTCGCGTCGGCGCCCTCGACTTCGGCACTGACCAACCGCACGCCTGCGACCAGCTTGGCGGACTGGGCCAAGGCCGGGACGCGCTGGGCCAACTGCGCGCCACGCAGGGCCCCGAGCGCCTTGTCGGACTCCTTCAACTTGGTCACCAGGGAGCCGACGCGGTCAACCAACTCGTCGGGGCGGACCTTGAGGATCTCGGTGAGCTGCGACACCAACAGGTGCTCTTTGGCCTGGTAGGCGTAGGCGCCGTCCGCGACCAGCGCCTCGACGCGGCGCACCCCGGACCCGATCGACGCCTCACCGA
>JAITJY010000081.1 GCA_031278675.1 Bifidobacteriaceae bacterium | reverse complement strand
GGTCACATCAGTGTTGACCTCTACCCCATCAATGCAATAGACCCGCAGCGTGCGGGCGGCATTGCGCAACAGATTGATCGACTCCATCACCGCTTGGGCAATAACCGGCTCGAACGCGTTCAACTGGAGCTGGCCAGCCTCCGCCGCGTTGGTGACCACAATGTCGTTGCCCATCACCTTGAATGCGACCTGGCCCACCACCTCTGGGATCACCGGGTTCACCTTAGCCGGCATGATCGAAGACCCAGCCTGGCGTTCCGGGAGCCGCAACTCGCCCAGACCAGCGCGCGGTCCGGAGGACAACAACCGCAGGTCGTTAGAGATTTTGGAGAGTTTGACAGCGATACGTTTGAGCGCCCCATGACTAGAGACATACGCCCCGCAGTCCGATGTCGCCTCGATCAGGTTCGCCGAGGCCACCACCGGCAGCCCGGACACGCGAGCCAGCTGGGCAACCGCATGTCCGGCGTAGCCCCGGGGCGCGTTGACCCCGGTCCCGATCGCTGTAGCACCCAGATTGACCTCCAACAACAGCTCCGCCATCGCCTTCGAATGTTTGCGTTCCTCCGCGATCAACACCCCGAAAGCCGCAAATTCTTGGCCCACCGTCATGGGGACCGCGTCCTGCAATTGTGTACGGCCCATTTTCAGCACGTGAGCGAACTCCTGGCCTTTCGCTTCAAAGCTTTCCTGAAGTTTGCCGAGTTCTGCCAGAAGAGTTTCCAGTTCGAGGATTGTCGCTACACGCAATGCGGTCGGATAGGAATCATTGGTCGATTGAGACATGTTGACGTCATCGTTCGGGCTGATCACCGCGTAGTCGCCCTTCGGGCGCCCCAGCTGTTCCAATGCCAGATTCGCGATAACTTCGTTGACATTCATGTTGGTCGAGGTTCCGGCTCCGCCCTGGAACACATCAATCGGGAACTGCGAGTCATACCCGCGGGAAGTGATCAACTGGTCGCACGCCGCAATGATCGCGACCGCTTTTTCTTCACCCAGCGCCCCGACATAGCGGTTCGCCAGCGCGGCGGCCTTCTTAACCATTGCGAGCGCCCGGACCAGATTAGGGTGTTCGCCTATGACGTGTCCCGAGATTTGGAAGTTTTCCAAAGCCCGCGCCGTGTGAATGCCGTAATACACCTCGGATGGGATCTCCATTGACCCGATCAAGTCTGTTTCAGTGCGCATAGTGGGGTTTGCTGCGTCCATAGCGCGAGCGTACTCCCCCAGCGCCGGTGTGTCCGGGAAGCTGACCGGGGCGCTGGCGTCTCCTGTCCGGACGCAATTCCTGGGGCGGATGTCGGTGGCCATGAAATCCTCCCTGTGGGTGGCCATCAATAATCACTGCCCGTGGCCACGAGGCGTCACCGCCGGTGGCCACGAATCCTCCCCACGCGCGTCGGCCGCGCCTTGGGAAGACTGCGGCGGAGGGCGCCTGGCGGCGCGCTGGAGAGGGGAAACGCGGGCCGTGTCGCCTGAGGCCTCGGCGACGTTGGGGGACGGGCGGGGATTTCTGTTGGCCGCCGGTGGGGCGTCTTCATGGCCACCGACAGCGGATTGGTGGATCGAGGCCAAATGCGGCCGGGCCATTCCGGTTCCTGGCTAGGACGGTGTTGTTCAACACCGTCCGGCCGTGCCCGCGCCGGGGAGAGCGAAGCTCTTACCAGCGGAAACGCGGCAGACAAGCGCAGGTTTGGCCAGGGAATCCGGTCTATTCCCGGATTCCCCGGTTCACTCAAGTCCTGGGGACGGCATCGTCTGCGGGCGCCGCACCCGCTACTGGTTGAACGCCAAAACCATCAGGATTCCGTCGCGGGCCGACAAGCGGTAATAGCCGGGCACCCGCTCCACCGGCACAAAGCCGAGCGAAAGATACAAATTGTACGCTGGTTCGGCGTCTTCAGCCACGATCAGCCAAACCCGGACGGAGCCTGCCTCGGCGCCAGCTTCAATCAACTTCTCCATCAAGGCACGGCCCCAGCCGCGGCCCTGCTCAGCCGGGTCGACCGCGATGGTCATCACCTCAGAATCCCGCTTCCCGACCCTGATTCCCCCGTACCCCACCAACTGCCCGCCGTCTTCGGCGACAAAGTACCGCCCGGACGGCGCAGCCAATTCCGCCACGATCATCTCTTGCGGCCATGCTTCGTCACCGAAACCCAGGCGGTCCAGTTCGGCAATTTGCGCTATGTCTTCAGCTTCGACCCGGCGGATACGCCCCCCGTCCGCCCCGGAGCCGGGCAGCGTTCGGCCAGGCTGCGCCCCTGCGTTAGGCGTGGCGCCGCGCATCTCATCAACCGGCTCAGTCATGACTGAGGGCCACCTTTCGATTCTGTCCAGTGATAAGCCCACCCATGAGTCTTTTCATTGTTCCATGCCGCGGCCATTATGTCGCGCGTCTTGTGGTCTGGGTTTCTTGAACAGGCTTAGCGAGCTACGAGCCCTGCGGTCCACGCGGCGACTGGGGACGGGGAAGAGTAGCGGATCGCGGGGGCGGGGAAGAGTAGCAGATCGCGGGGGCGGGCCTAGGAATCCAGTGAATAGACCGGATTCCTAGGACCGTGGTGGCGAACGGGGTGGTACTGACTACGATCGGTGGTGTTGGTGGACCACATCACTGTTTCTACTCTCCCCGCCACGCCCCCGTTCCGCGTCAGAGATCGCTGACCAGTTCCCGGTTTCAATTAACCTAACCCGAAAGTGACCCATCAGCGCAGGTCAGGGCGTTGTGCTGGGCGTGATGTCCGGTCCCACTTTCCCCCATCACGGCAACGGCACAGGCGGCTGGGAAGCTAACGCGAAAGTGACTCGTCTGCGCAGGTCAGAGGGTCGGCCTCGGCGTTAGGTCCGAGCGCACTTTCCCCCATCACGGCACCGCCGGGGCGGGTGGGTAGCTAACCCGAAAGCTATGGCCACGGTGTGGTGACCGGTGTGTTCAAGTGATTTGGGCGGCGCCTGGTTTTGGGAAGGTGATGGCGTAGCCGACGGCTTGGAGTTGTTGGACGGCTTTACGGATCGCTTTGCCGGGGCGGGGTTTGAGGTAGTAGTCGCCGCCGAGTTCTAGGTAGGGTTACCCGCTGGTGCAGATCCGCCAGACGGCCTTGATGATGTGGCGTTCGATGGCGACGAGGGTTTTCATGTAACCGCCCGGGGGGTCGGCCTGGTCGATCTCGAAGAAATAGTTCGTCACTTCATAGAACACACAGGTCAACCGTTACCCGCCGCAGAGCAGGCAGCCACACCACCTGCGTAAACACGAATCTGGGCAGATTGAGCCGCGCCCGCGCGAGTGATCACACGCCGACCCATGGAGTGCGCCAAACATGGTCAAGCTTGAGCCGCGCGAGCGAGTGGTCACAACTGCGGGTAACGACCAAAATCCCGCGTTACCCGCAGTTGTGACCAACCGGCCCTCGGGTACCGCGTCCCCGGCGAACCGGTGACCTGCACAAACACAAATCCGGGCAGATTGAGCCGCGCCCGAGAGTGGGCACAACTGCGGGTAACGACCAAAATCCCGCGTTACCCGCAGTTTTGACCAACCTTCGGCCCGAGGTTCGCCGGGCCGAGATGTCAGCTCCCGTAATGACGTGGGTAAGGGCGGGGTCGGCGGGGCGCGGTCGGCGGGGCCGGGTCGGCGGGGCGCGGTCGGCGGGGCGCGGTCGGCGGGGCTGGGTCGGCGGGGCGCGGTCGGTGGGGCGCGGTCGGTGGGGCGCGGTCGGGAGCGGCGCGGGGCCGGGGCGCAGCGCCCAAACCGGGCACTACGCAACGGTGGCCGATGCCGTCCCCCCAAAGTAGACGGCATCGGCCACTGGTCTAGACACCACCACGCGGCAAGCCGCTGCGCGGTCCCCCACCAACTAAAGGCACCCCACAAAATCTCTCAGCTTCGCTCCGAGTTTCTGCGGGGACCTCGAAGAGGCGAAACCCAGCTCGGGTGCAAAGGTCTCGGCTACGTCGTGGGACTGGCTGGGTCAGTAGCTGCCCTTCTGCCCGGCGGAACCGAGTTGGCGGGCGGCTTCGACCACGCGGGCGGCCATCCCAGCCTCACCGGCTTTGCCCCAGGCGCGCGGGTCGTAAGCCTTCTTCTTGCCGACCTCGCCGTCAATCTTGAGGACGCCATCGTAATTGGTGAACATGTGTGCGGCAACAGGCCGAGTGAAGGCGTACTGCGTATCGGTGTCGATGTTCATTTTGATCACGCCATAGTTCACGGCATCAGCGATTTCCTGTTCGGAGGAACCGGACCCTCCGTGAAAGACCAGGTCAAACGGCCGTTCACGGCCATACCGGCCGCCCACTGCGCCCTGAATCTCCAAGAGAATCTCGGGGCGAAGCTTGACTGCGCCCGGCTTGTAAACACCGTGCACATTGCCGAACGTCAGTGCGGTTAGATAGCGCCCATTCTCGCCCAACCCAAGAGCCTCGACCGTCTTGGTGGCGTCCTCGACGGTGGTGTAGAGCTGCTCGTTGATCTCGGCGGACACGCCATCTTCCTCGCCGCCGACCACGCCAATCTCGATCTCAAGAATGGTGCGCGCCTTGACCGAAGCGGCCAGCAGTTCCTTCGCGATCTCCAGGTTCTCCGCCAGCGGCACCGCCGACCCGTCCCACATGTGCGACTGGAACGTGGGCAGACCACCCTGCGCAACCTGCTCTGCTTCTAGCGCCAACAGTGGCCGCACCCAGCTATCCAGGTTGGCCTTGGAACAATGGTCCGTGTGCAGCGCAACGGTCACGTCGTAGTTCCCGGCGATCTCCCGGACATAGGCGGCCAGCGCCAGCGAGCCCGCCACCCGGTCTTTGACCATTGAGCCTGATAAGTATTCTGCGCCCCCGACGGACACTTGGATAATCCCGTCCGATTCCGCCTCAGCAAAACCCCGGATGGCGGCCGTGGCGGTTTGGGAACTGGTGACATTGACTGCTGGGTAAGCGAACCGGTTCTGCTTGGCCCGGTCCAGCATCGCCGCGTAGATCTCTGGTGTTGCTAGCGCCATTGTGTTCTCCTCGAAAGCATTCGTAGTTGTAGCGACGATCCAATCCTGCCACCTGCCAGCCCCCGTCGGCTCCGGCATAGGGCCCAGGTCCGCGCCCCCGTTGCCCGATCCCGCCCGCCCGCACCCCGCACCGCCTCCCCCCGGGCGGGTCCCAGATTCGCCCCCCTTGCCCGATGCCGCCCGCCCCGCACCCCGCATCGCCTCCCCCCGGGCGGGTCCCAGGTCCGCTCCCCCGTTGCCCGATGCCGCCCGCC
>JAITJY010000057.1 GCA_031278675.1 Bifidobacteriaceae bacterium | reverse complement strand
CGCCCCGAGGGACGTGACTGCGTCCGGACGGTAGATGATCGCCGTGGTGATCACGTCTTGTTCTGTGAGCGGCGGCAGGTTAGCGGGTGATGGCACAAAGGCCCAGGTTCCCGGCCCGGCGGCCGCGTTGAGTGCCGTCACCAAGGTGGCGACGCCACGGTCTACCGGTTCACCTAGGACCGCCGAGTTCTCGATTTCCATCAAGGCCACCACAGATGCGTCCAGCGCGTTGATCGCGGCGACAATCTTGTCTTGTTGGCGCTGTAAGTTGGCGGCATCCCAGGCGCCTCGCGGCCCGTTGTTGTTGCAACTGTTAACGGTAACAGGCGTGCCGGTGGCCGGCGAGTTGTAAGAGGTGCAGCCCGCCGCCCAGGTAGCGCCCGTGCTCGGGAAGTAGTTGAGAACGTTGAAAGATGCCAACTTGAGGTCTGCACTACCGAGTTTGGCGGCATCGGGCGCGGCTGTCCGCGTGTTCGTAACCGTGATGGGCGATGCCGTGTTGCCCGGTCCCGTTACCCGCTCAGTTGGGTTTAGCGTCCAGGCGTTGTTGCGGTAGTCGATAATCACTGGGTCATCGAATGTGACGGTCGCACCGACCCGCACCGGGTTGGTCTGAGAGATGTAGGCCGGGGTGTTGGTCGCAGCGTTCGCCAAGGAGGTGAAGTTCATCGACGAACCGTCATCCAAGATGACTTGCCGGGCGGCGTTGTCCGCTTCGATGGCGGCCTGGCCGGCCGGATAGGACGAGGGATACACCTCGGTCGGCTGTACCAGTGGGGTTGAACCATAGGCCAGGCCCACCGTGCCATAGCTGTTGGTGGAATACGTATCGGTCACAGTGAACGTACCAGACGGCTGGTAGAGCATAGATTCGAGGGTTTCGCGCTGCTCGGCGGTCGTGGGCCAGGGCGCTTGGACCGGCTGAGGCGCTGCGACCGCATCAGCTAGCTGACTTACCGTGCCGCTGGACCCCAATGTGATCTGCGTCAAACCGGAATAGTCTGCGGTGGTCCCGACCACTTCGACGTAGTCGCCGACCGCCGGATAAGTGATCGCAGTGGTCCCCGCATAAACGAAGACGCCCTGGGAACCGTCCCAACTGGCCAGGTCGATCGCTCCGCCGCTACCGGGTTCCTGGATCGTGAAGCCGTTCAGCCCGCCTACCGGATACGATGCCGTGACCACGCCTTTGACCGTGACCAGTGTGCCCAGCGGTGCACCCGGCACCGCTGTGGTGCCTTGGATCTCCCCGATGGAGGCCTCGACGGCCTGCGGCGGCGGCGGTGGCGCTTGGGGCCCGCTAGCGTTGGTCGGTGTGGGCGCGCCCGCCGTGAAGTCGGCCGCATTGTCCGCAGTGTTGGCGTGCGCGTCGCTGCGCGAAACCGAGGTGGCATTGCTAGCGATCGGCCCCGGCCCGCTGCCCGCATAGTCGATCGCGCTCGGTCCCCAAGCCACGAAGTCGATCACTTCAGCGCGTAAAGAGCAGCTCGTCGCAGCCTCGCAGGCGCCAAGTGGCGTGGTCCCTTGAACCAGGGCGAACCGTCCGGCTGTGCCACTGACAGCAGTCGCTCCCACCACATCCGGAGTTGGTAAGGGGTCCAAATCCGGGTTGGTCCCTGCGGCTAGCTGGATCAGCAGGTAGCCCTCTGCCGCAATGCTGGTGGACGTATCAAACACCGTTATCGCGTTATTGGTTGTTACGAAGCCGGCGGCGCCGCCCGCCGAGGCGTACTGGAGCGACCAACCGTCGAGCGAGACCGGCGCACTGGTCGTGTTGTACAACTCAACGAAGTCGTGGGTAAACACAGCACCGGAGTTACCGCCGCCACCATAGACCTCGTTGATGATGACGGGTGCTGTGGGGCTGACGGCCGCTTCCGCGACCGGATGGAGAGCGGGGATCGTCACGAGCGCTACGGCTGCGGCGCTCGCGGCGGCCCTGGCCGCCCAGCGGCGGGCGGAACGCGTTACGCGCGGGTTGGTTGATGTCACTGAATGCCTGTAGACCGGGTACTGCCACCGCTGCATCGTGGGGCCTTTCTGGAGTTCTTATGTAAACAGGGCACTCGCACTCTAGAACTCCAAACCAAACACTTGAGGGTGATTTGGGTTAACGTGAGGTGACCTGGAGGTTAACAGTCTAGTCCTTGAGGACGCAGCCTGGCGCGGCCGCGCCGCCAAACGCCCGTCAAGCCCTGCACCCTGAGCCCGCCTTGGCCGCCTTGGCGGCCGGGGGCCGTACAGTAGAGCGGTGACTTCCCGCACTAAACAAGCTTTAGCGATCCGCCATGTCGCATTCGAGGACCTTGGTGTGGCGCACGGCGCGCTAGCCGCCCGCGGCTATGACGTGACCTACCTGGAGGCCGGCGTCGAACCCATCACACCTGAGCTTGCCCTCGCCCCCGACCTCCTGGTGGTGCTGGGTGGACCAATCGGGGTCTACGAGACCACCACCTATCCGTTCTTGACCGCCGAACAGGACGCGATCAGCGCGCGGCTGGCGGCCGGGCGCCCCATCTTCGGGGTGTGCCTCGGGGCGCAACTGATCGCGGCAGCGCTCGGGGCGGCGGTCACGCCGACGGGCCGCAAGGAAATCGGTTACGCGCCGCTGCAACTGACCGCGCAGGGCCGCGCCTCGGTCTTGGCGCCGCTCGATGCCGTCCCGGTGCTCCACTGGCACGGCGACCAGTTCGCCATCCCGGCGGGCGCGGTCCGCCTCGCGGCCACACCGGGCTTCCCCAACCAGGCGTTCACCCTGGACAAGTCAGTGCTGGCCCTCCAGTTCCATATCGAAGCCGATCCGGCCATGATTGAACGCTGGCTGATCGGCCACGCCTGCGAACTCGCCGGCGCCGGGCTCGACCCGGCCACCATCCGCGCGGACGCCGCCGCCTGCGGCCCAGCCTTGGCGACGGCGGGCACCCACGTGCTGAACACCTGGCTGGACGCACTGCCAAGCTGACCGGACGGCATCGGGCTGCGGCTCTTGGCGCTCCCTGACCCACTGCGGGCAGTGGCGCTGGGGTTCTCCGACGCCGGCGCCGGCGGGCTGGTCAAGCATCTCGGCAAAGTCATCCCATGCCTCCCGGCCTAGCTGGACCCAGGCTTAGGGTTTGGTGGCTTGCGGGGGTGCCTGCGTGGCCGAGCGCTCGGGATCAATGAGCGTCTGGCTGGCTTTGGTTGTGGGCGCGGGCGGCCGCGAGCTTGGACTGCATCCCGAACAGTTCAATGAAGCCGCGGGCGTGAGACTGGTCAAACGAATCGCCTTCGTCATAGGTGGCCAGATTGAAATCGTAGAGCGACGTGCTAGAGCGGCGCCCAGTCACGGTGGCGCGGCCACCGTGCAAGGTCATGCGGATCTCACCGGAAACGTACTCCTGGGTCTCGGCGATGAACGTGTCAAGGGCATGCTTCAGTGGGCTGAACCACAGCCCGTCGTAGACCAGTTCGCTCCAGCGGGTCGCAACGACCCGCTTGAACCGCGCCAATTCACGCTCCAATGTGACCCCTTCCAGATCGCGGTGCGCCTCGATCAGGGCCATTGCGCCCGGAGCCTCATAAACTTCCCGGGATTTGATTCCGACCAGCCGGTCTTCGACCATGTCGATCCGCCCAATGCCCTGGGCGCCGGCTCGCCGGTTCAACTCCTGGATCGCTTGGAGCGGAGTCGCGGCCAGGCCGTCGATCGCGACCGGCACCCCGCGCTCAAACCGGATCACCAGTTCGTCCTCCACCGGCGGGAACGTCGGGTCATCCGTATAGGTATAGACATCCTTGGTGGGGCCATTCCAAATATCCTCCAGGAAACCAGTTTCCACCGCCCGGCCCCACACGTTTTGATCAATCGAGAACGGCGAAGACTTCGTTGTCTCAATCGGCAGCGCATACCGCTCCGCATAGTCAATAGCGGCTGCCCGGGTCAACGCCAAATCCCGGACCGGGGCAATACATTTCAGGTCCGGCGCCAACGACGTGATGGACACCTCAAACCGGACCTGATCATTCCCCTTGCCGGTGCAGCCGTGGGCCACCGTGCCGGCCCCGAACTGCCGCGCAGCTTTGACCAGATGTTTGACAATCACCGGGCGCGAAAGCGCCGAAACCAACGGATAGCGTTCCATATACAACGCATTCGCCGCGAGCGCCGGCATACAGTATTCGGCCGCGAACTCATCCCGAGCATCTGCCACATATGCTTCGACGGCGCCGCAGGCGAGCGCCCGCTCGCGAATCGTTTCCAGGTTCTCACCGCCTTGGCCCACATCCACCGCCACGGCGACCACCTCCGCGCCGGTCGCCTCCCCGATCCAGCCGATCGCCACCGACGTGTCCAAGCCGCCCGAATAGGCCAGCACCACCCGTTCACTCATGAACGCTCTCCTTCGTTTGCCAAATCTCTAAAACGTTCCGCAATCTGCGGACCGCCCGTCGCTTCCCTGGTCACCAGCACAATCGTGTCATCGCCGGCGATGGTCCCCATCACCCCCGGGAAAACGGACTGGTCAATCGCCGAAGCCAGGAAGTGCGCCGCCCCCGGCGGCGTCCGCAGCACTACCATATTCGCACTCCCTTCAGCACTGACCAGCAGTTCGGCGGCGAGCCGCCGCAACCGCGCCGCGAGCATCTCCTGGGAGCGCCCGCCTTCTAGCGCCGGCTCCCCGCCCTCGGCGGGCAACGCGTAGATCACCGAACCGTCCGCCAGACGCACCTTACCTGCCCGCAGTTCCAGCAGGTCGCGGCTCAGCGTCGCCTGCGTGACATCCAGGCCCGCCTCGCTCAGCAGTTCCGCCAGCCGCGCCTGCGACGGGACCCGCGCCCCGCGAATGATCTCAGTGATCGCCGCCCGCCGCGCAGTTTTGCTAGCCGGGATTGCGCGCGTCATAGCGCCCCGCTCCCGCGCACCGCCCCGCCGCCGGTCCCGCGCTCCGCCGCGCTCTCCGCCCCGCCGCAGGTCCCGCGCACCGCCACGCTCTCCGCCCCGCCGCCGCTCCCGCGCACCGCCCCGGCGCCAGCCCCGGACTCGGCCCCGCCGCCGGTCCCGTCTTGTTGGCTCAGCAGCCAGATCAGCAGCGCTTTTTGGACGTGGAGGCGGTTTTCGGCCTCGTCCCAGACGCGTGAGGCCGGCCCGTCGATCACATCCGCACTGACCTCTTTGCCGCGGTAAGCCGGCAGGCAGTGGATGAAGATCGCATCCGGCGCGGCTAGCGCCATGGCGGCCGCGTCCACCCGGTAGGGGGCGAACGGGGCTTGACGGTGGGCGGCATCGTCCTCTTGACCCATCGACACCCACGTATCGGTCGCCACAACGTTCGCGCTGGTCAACGCGGCGTGCGGGTCGGCGGTGACGGCCACGGCCCCACCGTTTGCGGCCGCCACCGCGCGGGCCTCGGCCAGGACCGACGGCTTCGGGGCGTAACCCTCGGGGGTCGCGATCACCACGTTCAGCCCGGCGAGCGCCCCGCCCAACAGGTAGGACTGGGCCATGTTGTTGGCGCCATCGCCCAAGTAGGCGAGCTTGGCGCCCGCGAGCGCCTCCACGGAGCCGCGCTGGACCGCGATGGTCATCAGGTCGGCGAGCACCTGGCAGGGGTGGTAGTCGTCGGTCAGGGCGTTGATCACCGGGACGGCGGCGTGGGCGGCCATCTCTTCGAGGCGGTCCTGGCCGTAGGTGCGCCACACTATGGCGCTGGTTTGGCGCGTCAGCACCCGTGTCACATCCGCGATCGACTCCCGCCGGCCCACGCCCGCCAGTCGGCTGTCCACGAACATCGGATAGCCGCCGAGTTCCGCTACGCCCACGCTAAACGAGACTTGGGTGCGCAAAGTTGGCTTGTCCGTCATGATTGCGACCGCTTGCGGGCCCCGCAACGGCTGATATTTCAGCCGGTCAGCCTTGATTTCCAGCGCCAAACGTAGTATATAAGTTTGCTCTTCGCGCGTAATTGACGTGTCTTTCAGGAAATGCCGCAGCATCATCTGTTCCCTTCCACTTGCAGCGGGTCCACTTTCAGCAATCCCCCCAGCGCGGCCGTAAACCGGTCGGCCTGATCTTGGCTGAGGATCAGCGGCGGCGCCAGGCGCAGCACATCCGGCGTGGGCGCGTTGAGCAGGAAACCGGCCGCTTGCGCCCGGCGCACCACCGCCGGGGCGTTTGGTTCTTCCAGCACAATCCCGACCAGCAGGCCCGCTCCCCGCACCGCCCTTACGCCGTCCACCTTGGCTAATTCGGCCCGCCAGCGGGCCCCGAGTTCGCGGGCGTGGGCGGTCAAGTGGCCGCGTTCAATTATGTCCAGCGTGGCGAGCGCCGCAGCGCTGGCCAACGGGTTCCCCCCGAACGTGGTCCCATGGTCACCGACTTGGAGCAGGCCCGCCGCGCGCTGGTTCATTGCGACCATAGCCCCGATCGGGAACCCGCCACCCAGTCCCTTGGCGAGTGTGACGATGTCGGGCAGCACCCCGGCGTTGGCGCACGCGGCGGCGCTATCCCCGGCTGGGCTGTCCCCGGCCGGCCCGCAGCCGGCTGGGCTGTCCCCGGCCCGCCCCGACCCGGCGGGCTCGCCCGCGAAGGCCGGGTCCTGGTAGGCCATCCAATACCCGGTGCGGCCAATCCCGGTCTGGACCTCGTCGATCCAGAGCAGGGCGCCGTGCTGTTCGGTCAGCCGGCGTGCGGCCGCCAGGTAACCTGGCGGCAAGGGCCGCACCCCCGCCTCGCCCTGGATTACTTCCAGGACCAGTGCAGCCAGGCCGCCCTCAGCGAACGCAGCCGTGAGTGCTGCCAGGTCGCCGTGCGGCAAGAACTCGACCGGGCCGGTGAACGGATCATACGGTTTGCGGTAGGACTCTTTCGCGGTGAGCGAAAGGGCACCTAAAGTCCGCCCGTGGAACGCTCCTTCGAGCGCCAGGATGCGGTGGCGGGAGCCACCCAGCCGCAAGACCGCTTTGAGAGCGGCCTCGTTGGCTTCTGTCCCTGAGTTCGCCAGGAACACCCGCCCACCGCCATCAGCGCCAGTGATCGTGAGGAGTCGGGCAGCCAACTCGATCTGCGGTTCGGTGGCATAGAAGTTGGAAACATGAGCCAGGCGGCCCGCCTGGCGCGCCACTGCGTCCACCCAGGCAGGATGGGCGTGCCCCAACACGTTGACGGCAATCCCGCCGAGCAGATCCAAGTATTCGCGTCCCGCAACATCCCTGACCAGGGCGCCCTCGCCGCTGGCCAACACCAAGCTGGGCTGAAAAACACCGAGCGCGGCGCGCCGGTACCGCGCGAGCGCCGCTGCGGCGGCGCCCGGGCCAGACTCAGCCCCCACCGACGGCGCCGCCCCCGGCCAAACCACCCCGCCGTCCGGGCCAGACTCAGCCCCCACCGACGGCGCCACCCCCGGCCAGACCACCCCGGCGTCCCGGGCCATCCCAACGGTGCCGGCAGCGGCGGCGGGCGGGAGGGAGACGTCACCGGTCGGCATCGTGCACTCCTCGCCGCGTGGCCGGTGCGGGACCCTGGTCTATCACCATGGTGCCAACACCCTGGTCGGTGAAAATCTCATTCAGGATGGAATGCGGGCGGCGGCCGTCGATCACGTGGGCCTGAGGCACGCCGCCGCGAACCGCGCGCAGGCACGCCTCCATCTTGGGACGCATCCCGGTCTCCAGGGACGGCAACAAGTCCGCCAGTTCACGCACACTCATCAGGTGGATCAGGCTGGCGCGGTCCGGCCAGTCGCGGTACAGGCCCTCGACATCCGTCAAGATCACCAGTTTCCGGGCGCCCAGCGCCACCGCCAGCGCGGCGGCGGCCGTGTCGGCGTTGACATTCAGCACCTGGGTAGGCTCCGCCACATCCGGGGCGACGGTGGACACCACCGGGATGCGGCCCGCCTCCAACAGGTCACGGACGGCGCCCGGGTTGACATGAGCGACATCGCCAACCATGCCCACATCGATCTCCTCACCTTCGAGGGTCACGGTGCGGCGCCGAGCCTGGAACAAGCCCGCATCCTCACCGGACAAGCCGACCGCGAACGGCCCCAACTGGTTGATCAGACCCACCAGTTCGCGGCTGACCTGGCCGGTCAACACCATGCGGACCACATCCATGGTCTCGGGGGTGGTGACCCTCAGACCGCCCTGGAACTCCGCCTTGATCCCGAGCCGCGCCAGCATCTGGTTGATCTGCGGCCCACCCCCGTGGACCACGACCGGCCGCAGACCAACCCGCCGCAAAAACACCATATCCTGCGCAAACGCCCGTTTCAGGTCCTGATCTACCATCGCGTTGCCGCCATATTTGACCACCACGACCGCGCCGCCGAACCGCAGCAGCCACGGCAACGCCTCGATCAGTACCTCCGCCTTGTGATCGGAGCTGAGGTGCGTCCGCGTGTCGAATTCAGGCCCCATCATGACGAATAATCCGCGTTGATCGAGACGTAGTCATGGGTCAGATCATTGGTCCAGATGGTGGCCTGAGCGGCGCCCGCATGCAGGTCAATTGTCAGGGCAAGGTGCCGCCCCGCCAAGTTCACCGCCTCGCGCGGTTCGCCGAGCCCGCCAGCGCGCGCCACCATCACGCCTTCGACCAGCACATCGACGCTATCCGGGTCGAACGGCGCCACCTCCGTCGGGACCGTCCCCGCCGCCGCCAGGATACGCCCCCAGTTCGGATCGTTGCCCGCGATAGCGGTTTTGAACAGATTAGAGCGCACGATGCCGCGCCCCACCGCCAGCGCACCTTCTTCCGTCAGAGCCCCGGTCACCGTGACGGCTATCTCATGGTGGGCGCCTTCCGCGTCCGCGATGAGGCGGCGTGCCAGGTCTTGCGCGAGCGAGGTCAGGTGCGCAGTGAACTCTTGTGGGTTTGGTTGATAGTTGGAGGCGCCGGAGGCGAGCAGTACAACTGTGTCGTTGGTCGACATGCACCCGTCTGAATCGATCCGGTTGAACGAATATTCGCAGGCGCGTTCAAGCGCTTGTTGCGCGCTCGGGCCGTCCACCAGCGCGTCGGTGGTGATCACCGCCAGCATGGTCGCCAGCTCTGGGGCGAGCATCCCCGCACCTTTGACCATCGCGCCGCTGGTGTACTTCCCGCCTCCGCCGCTAGCCCAGGCCTGTTTAGGAACTGTGTCGGTGGTCATGATCGCTTCGGCGGCAGCTTGGGCGCAGGCGGGTGTGCTCCCGAGTTCAGCTACGGCGTTGGTGATGCCCGCTGTCACTCGGTCCATCGGCAACAGTGCGCCAATCAGGCCGGTCGAGCACACTAGGACCTCTTCGCGGCGCAGACCTAGTTCGTCGGCGGTGTGTTCGGCCATGGCCACTGCGTCCTCATAGCCTCGCTCACCGGTGCAAGCGTTGGCTCCGCCCGAGTTCAACACGACCGCACGCGGCACGGTGAACCCGTTCAGCGCGGCCCCGATGTGCTCGCGGCTGAGGCGCACCGGCGCGGCGGCGAACCGGTTGGATGTGAAAACTGCGGCGGCGGCGGCGTGGCGGGGGTCGGCATCGTTCACGACTAATGCGATGTCCTTGGCGCCGCTGTGTTTCAGGCCTGCCGGCACACCGGCGGCTTTGAACCCCTGGGGGGTGGTCACGCTCATGGAGCTACTCCGTTGGTTGTCAGGCCGGTCGCTTCTGGCAGGCCGAATGTGAGGTTGAGGGACTGGATGGCGGCTCCGGCGGTGCCTTTGACCAGGTTGTCGATGGCGGCTACGGCGACTATCCGCCCGGCGCGTTGGTCATAGGCCAGGCCGATCAGGGCAGTGTTGGCACCGAGTGTGGCACCGGTTGAGGGCCACTCGCCGGGCGGTAGGAGGTGGACGAATGGTTCGTCGGCGTAGGCGCTTAGCCACGCGGTGCGGTAGGTGTCCGGGTCGAAGTGGGGTCCGGGGCGGGCGGTTATGGTCGCGAGGATGCCGCGCGTTACCGGGACCAGGGTCGGCGTGAAGCTGATGGAGGCCCGGGCGGCTCCGGCGGTGCGGAGGTTCTGGATGATCTCGGGGATGTGGCGGTGGGAGCCGCCTACCGCGTATGGGCTGACCGAGCCGAGGATCTCGCTGGCTGCGAGGTGTGGTTTGAGGGCCCTGCCGGCCCCCGATACGCCGTTGGCGAGGACCGCGACCAGGTCTTCGGCGGCGATCGCGCCGGCGGCGATGCCTGGTGCCAGGGCTAGGGTCACTGCGGTGACGTTGCATCCTGGCACGGCGATGCGTTTGGGGCGGGTGTTGGTGCTGGGGCTGGTCTTGCTGGTGCCGGTGGTGCCGGTGGTGCCGGTGCGGGCGGTGCTGGCGCTGGTGGCAGTGCTGGCGCCGGTGGCAGTGCTGGCGCTGGTGCCGGTGCTGG
>JAITJY010000042.1 GCA_031278675.1 Bifidobacteriaceae bacterium | reverse complement strand
GGCTCCGGTGCCGGGTTCGCGGGCGCTTCGGTTGCCGCCCCAGTGGGGGGCGCCGGGGCAGCGTAGTAGCCGCCGGCCGGTGTGGGGCTAGCGACCGGTGTGGGGCTAGCGGGCGGGGTGGGGCTAGCGGGCGGGGTGGGGCTCGCGACCGGGGTGGCGCTAGCGGGCGGGGTGGCTTGGCCGGGCGCGGCGCCCGTTTCGCTCCACGCTTCGGCTGCCTCGCCGCCGGGCGGTGTCGGTGCGCCCCAACCCGCAGTTGCCCCATTGTCCAATTCCGTCTCCTCCCAGCCCATCCTCTCGCCTCCCGTTGGCGCCGCGTTTCCCCAGGTCGCGGCCTCGCTTCCGGCGGGTGCCGTGTCTGCCCAGCCCGTCGCCTCACTGCCCGATGCCGTCGGCTCCCCCCACCCGGTCGCCTCGCCTCCCGTTGGTGGTGGGTCTCCCCAGCCGGCTGCGTCGGCCCCCGCTGGTGGCGGTGCGCCCCAAGCGGCTGCTGTCGGCGGGACGCCCCCCGGTCCCGTCTGCGTGCTCCGGGCGGGTGCCGCGCCGGCCCCCGCTGGTGGCGGTGCGCCCCCCGGTCCCGTCTGCGTGCTCCGGGCGGTTGCCGCGCCGGCCCCCGCTGGTGGCGGTGCGCCCCAAGCGGCTGCTGTCGGCGGGACGCCCCCCGGTCCCGTCTGCGTGCTCCGGGCAGGTGCCGCGCCGGCCCCCGGTGGGGTCGGGGGAGCCCAGAGTTGTGGCTGGGGGGCCGGTGTGGGAGGGGGAAGGACAGTGGGGCTGGCAACCAGCAGGTCGACGGCATTGGTGTGGCCTGGCGGCGGAGCCGTCACCGGGTATGAACCGTCGCCGTCCGCGCTGCGGGGCACGGGGCTGGCGAGCACTCCGTAACCGGCTGCGCTGGTCCGCGGCCGGGGCCGCCCCGTCGGCTCTTCGACCGGTGGAGGCAGTTGCGCGGGGACTGTTCGCTTGAAGCGTGGCCGGGGCCGGACCGGCTCCGTCGCTGGCGGGTTCGCGGCCGCCGCTGCGGCGGCGAACCGGAGAGCCTCGCCGGGTGTGACGCCTTCCGGCGGCGCCGCCAGGGCGCCGGACGCCGCTCCTAGAACGGCGGCGCCCGCCCGTGCTGGCGGGGCGTCCGGGAGGGCGGGGCTGGCCTGTTCTGGCGACGCACCCGGGAGGGCGGCGCCCGCCCGTGCTGGCGGGGACGCTGGGATGCCTGCGTCGGTCTGGTCTAGCGGAACACCCGGGCGGGCGGCGCCCGCCCGTGCTGGCGGGGCGTCCGGGGTGGTAGAGCCAGCCTGTTCTGGCGACGAACCCGGGAGGGCGGGTCCCGCCTGGGCCGACGGGGACGCTGGGATGCCTGCGCCGGTCTGGTCTAGCGGAACACCCGGGCGGGCGGCGCCCGCCCGTGCTGGCGAGGCGTCCGGGATGGCGGAGCCCGGGTGTGCTGGCGAGGCGTCCGGGATGGAGGAGCTGGGGTGTGCTGGCGGGGCGTCCGGGAGGGCGGAGCCGGGTTGGTCCAACTCGCTGGCGACTTCTTCCCTGATCGGTTCGAGCACCAATGTGCTTTCCTGGTCGGGGGTCAGCGCAACCTGGCCCGGGGCTTGGGCTAGGCCCGGGGCTTCGGGCAGGTCTTGGACTCCAGGCAAGCCATCGGCTTCGAGTAACAGCTGGGCTCCAGGTACGCCGTAGGCTTCGGGTAAGTCATCGGCGCTAGGCCCACTAGGAGGCTGAAACTCTTGCACTTGAGCCGAGTCTTGCCTACTCGGGGTGCCTCTAGGTAAGCCGTGGAGTTCGAGTAAACCTTGTGCCGGGACTTGTGGTGAATCCTGGGCCTGGTCCAGTTGGGCGAAATCTGGGTAGGGGGCTGGGACTGGGGGGTCGGCATCGGGCGGGGGGGTAGCCGGGGGCTGGTTCAGGGCGTGGCGGCGGGGCAGCTGGGACCCTGCCTCGAAACGTGGCTCGCCGGACAGGGCGGCTTGCTCGGCGGTGCGGCCGAGCCGGGTCTCCTCCTCGATCTGGGCCGCCGAGACGACCAACCCTGCCAGCGCGGACAGCTTGGCCGAGTCAATGCGGGGGGTCGGCGAGGAAACCGGGGTAGCCGGGGTCGGCGTTGCGGTTGAGGCGGCTGGGGGTGGCGTGGCTGCGGGGGAGCCTAGGGCTGGCGTTGCGGTTGGGGAGGCTGGGGGTGGCGTGGCTGCGGGGGAGCCTAGGGCTGGCGTTGCAGTTGGGGAGGCTGGGGGCATGGCGGGCGCGGCGGCGGGACCATTGGGGTTGCCTGACTGCTCGGAGGCGGTCGCTGGGGGGTCGAAGGGGAATGACGGTTGTTCGGAGGCGACCGCTGGAGGTTCGGAGGGGAATGACGGCTGTTCTGAGGGAATTGGCGGCTGTTCGGGCAGGCCGAAGCCAGCATTCCCGTCCGGAGCCTCGCCGTCTTGGGGCGAATCGGGTTCGCCGGGCAGGGGCGGCCCGTCTTGGTTCGGGGCCTGGGGCATGTCCCCAAGGGGGGCATCAGCCAAGGTCTTGAGGCGTTCTAGCAGTTCAGCCTGCTGCGGCGGGAGAATCGGGGCGGTCGGAGGGCCGGTGGAGAGACTGGCCTCGGTGGGAGTGTCCAGGCCCAGGCGGCGCCGGGTGGGGGTCAGGTCATAGCCCAGCGGAGCCAGGATCGCCTCAATCGCGGCCAGTTTGCTCTGGATCTCCTCATCGGCGGCTAGCGCCGCCACGTCGGCGTCGGTCGGACGCAGCGGCCGGGCGCCAGCCGGGAACGATTCGTCAGCGCCTGGGTCCGCGTCCAACCAATCATGGCTGGCCGAAATGGACGGGGGAAACTCCAGGGCAGATTCATCCAATGGGGTGGGCGGAACCAGCGCGTGCGGGATTGGCCCGCGCACGGACACCGTGTGGCGCAACCGGATCTGAACCTCGCCCCACACACCCAGGTCGCCCACCACTTCCTGCGCTGAGGTTGGGCCACCACCGCCCGCCAGAGTCACCGCGCACAGAGTGTTGAGATCGCCCGGCACCGCCGAGACCAGCTCGATTGGTGCGACCGGATTGCCGTCCCAGAGGGGCGGTGGGGGCATGACACTGGGTGTATCGCCTGGCCAGCGAGCCGTCAGCGCCGCGTAGAGCACGCAGACCAAGGCTCTGGCATCGGTCGCGGCGCCATCCTGGTCGGTCAGACCCCGCAGCGCCGCATCCCACGCCAAACCCCCGATCTGGACCGTGTCACCGCGGCCCAAAAACACCAGTTCCGGGCGCAGCGCCAAGTGATACACGTCGGACTCCGCCGCGTGCGCCAGCGCCGCCGCCACCTCACCCGCCACCGCCCGGGCCTGGGCCGCCCCAAGCGGCCCCACATCCGCCAGCGACACCCCCTCTAGGGCGGCCGTCAGCACGAACGAGATCCCCGAATAATCTCCCGCGTCAATGATCCGCGCGAGCCGCGGGTCCTCCACCAGCGCTGCCCGCCGCGCCGCGTCGATCGCATCTGCCTTGCTGGGGCCCCTCAGCAGATAGACGTCCGCTTTGCGGGACAAGATCTTGTCGGTGGCCCGGAACCGCACCGCTCCGGGCAGGTTGGAGAACAACTCGGCATCGAGCCGGTAGCGACCCATCAGCAGGTCGCCCAGGCCGAGCGGCGGGCGTGGCGAAGCGGAATCCATGATCCTGATACTCCCATTGGTGGCGCCAAGTGGTCTCGCCCATCCTACTGGGCGGCGTCCGGCCCTGCGGCGTGCCCGGCGTGCCAGGTGTCCCTCAGGTTTGTTGGCTGAGTAATTGCCGTCCTTGGCGGAACCGGATGCTGAGACATTCGGGACCCGGGCGGGTGGGCCGGGCCGAAACGGGAGCAAGCTGTGGGTGGTGGGCGGTAGCGGGCGAGAAGCCGGGGGCCGTGCGAAGGGTGGCGGACGGCATCGGGCAACGGGAGAAAGGCGGTGCCGGGCAACGCGGGGCGGGCGGTCGCGTCCAAGGGCGGGTGCTCGCCGCGCTGAGGACAGCGCGAAGCACCCGGTCCTTGTAATAATGTCAGGACATACGGTCAAATGGTGTAAGCTGTTACCGACAACGGAGTTACGCCGAGGAGGTCAAGATGGCTGAAACAACCAGACGGTCGGCCCCGACCGAACGCCTGACGGTAGGACAAGCCGTGGTCAGGTTCCTGGCCAGGCAATACACAGAGCGCGATGGCGAAGAACAACGCTTCATCCGGGGCGTGGTCGGAATCTTCGGGCACGGCAACGTCTGCGGGGTGGGCCAAGCGCTGCTGCAAAACGAAATCAACCCCGGACCAGATGAAGACGCCCTCGAATACATCCTGGGCCGCAACGAACAGGGCGCAGTCCACATCGGGTCGGCGTTCGCCAAGACCTCGAAGCGGCTCGCGACAATGGCGGCGACATCGTCGATCGGTCCCGGCGCCACCAACATGGTCACGGGCGCGGCGCTCGCCACCACCAACCGCCTGCCGGTGCTGCTCCTGCCCAGCGACACGTTCGCTACGCGCGTCGCCGACCCGGTCCTCCAACAACTCGAACAACCCCACAACCCGGACATTTCCGTCAACGACGCGCTGGCGCCCGTCTCCCGGTTCTGGGCGCGGGTCAACCGGCCCGAACAGTTGCCGGCCGCGCTGCTCGGCGCGATGCGGGTGATGACCGACCCGGCCGAAACCGGCGCCGCCACCATCTGCCTGCCCGAAGACGTTCAGGCCGAAGCCTTCGATTGGCCCACGGAGCTATTCGCGAAGCGCGTCTGGCACATCCCACGCCAGGGCGCCGACGGGGCCCAACTCGCGCGCGCCGCCCAGGCCATCCGCCGCGCGGCCCAACCCCTGATCATCGCAGGGGGAGGGGTGGTTTATTCGGAGGCCGATGCCGTCTTGCGCACCTTCGCCGCCGCCACCGGTATCCCCGTCGCGGACACACAGGCCGGCAAAGGCGCGATCAACTGGGACCACCCGCAAGCCGTGGGCGGTGTCGGAGCCACGGGCGCGCACGCCGCGAACCGGCTCGCCGCCGAAGCCGACCTGGTGATTGGGATTGGGACCAGGTACTCCGATTTCACCACGGCGTCCCGGACGCAGTTCGCCAACCCTGCCGTGCAGTTCGTCAACATCAACGTCGCGTCGTTCGATGCCGCCAAGCACGCCGGCCTGATGGTCCAAGGCGACGCGAAGACCGTACTCGAGGCGCTGACCAGCCAACTCGCGGACTATCACGTGTCTGCGGCCTACGCCGGTCGGATCGAACAAGAACGGGCCAACTGGGCGGCAATCACCGACCGCTGCTATCACCTGGGTCACGGGCCGGCGCCCGCCCAAACCGAGGTGTTCGGGGCGCTGAATGACATGATGGGCGACGAAACCATTGTGATCAACGCCGCCGGCTCCATGCCGGGCGATCTCCAAGCGCTGTGGCGGGCCCCCAACTCGCGGTCCTACCACGTCGAATATGCCTACTCCTGTATGGGTTATGAGATTCCCGCTGCGCTGGGCGCCAAATGGGCGGCTCCCGAAGCTGAAGTGGTGGCGATAGTCGGGGACGGGACCTATCAGATGTTGCCGATGGAACTGGCAACCATTGTTCAAGAAAACGTCCACGTCATCTTTGTGCTCCTCCAAAACCACGGTTTCGCTTCGATCGGTGCCCTGAGCGAATCGCACGGTTCGCAGCGATTCGGCACCAAGTACCTGAAACGCAACCCGAAGACTGGCCGGCTGGACGGGCCACCCACGCCGGTCGACATCGTCGCTAACGCCGCTAGCTGGGGCTTGCAGGTGATCGCGGTCCAAACCATCGATGAGTTCAAGACCGCCTATCGCGAAGCTGTGGGCACGCCGGGTCCGGTGATGATCTACATCGAAACCGACCTGACCGGCCCCAATCCACCGAATGAATCATGGTGGGACGTTCCTGTGGCACAGGTTTCGCGTCTCGCCACCACCAATCAGGCCCGTGCGGTCTACCAGGAACAAAAGGCGCTCCAGCGGCCCTTGATCTGAGCCGGGCACCACAACCATGCGTATCAACCAGCGAGAGAAGAGGCGGTCATGTCAATTCCAAAAACAATGCGTGCAGCGGTCCTGACCGCGCCCGGCGCGCCGCTGCGCGTCGAAGAACTGCCCGTCCCGGTGCCGGCCGGAGGCGAAGTGCTGCTCAAGGTCACCGCCTGCGGGCTGTGCCACTCGGATCTTCACGTCCTGAACGGGCACATCGCCTTCCCGGTGCCGGCGGTCTTGGGCCACGAAGTGTCCGGCGAGATTGCCGCACTGGGGCCCGGGACGGCCCACACCGGCCTGCGCCCAGGCCAGGCGGTGGCTGCGGCCTTCCTCATGCCGTGCGGTTCTTGCCCCGAGTGTAACCGGGGCCGCGATGACCTGTGCCCTAACTTCTTCCAGCTCAACCGCCTGCGGGGCGTGCTCTACGACGGCACGTCGCGGCTGGCCCGCGCGAACGGCGAGACGGTTTACCAGTATTCGATGGGCGGCCTCGCCGAATACGCGGTGCTTCCCGCCACGTCGCTGACCCCGTTGCCCGCTGCCGTGGACCAGTTCGCCGCCGCCACGCTCGGTTGTGCCGCATTCACCGCCTATGGGGCCGTGCGCCGCGGCGCTGACCTGCGTTACGGCGAGACCTGTGCCGTGGTGGCCGTCGGTGGCGTTGGCGGCTACATCTGCCAGATCGCCCGCGCGTTGGGCGCCGCACAGGTGATCGCGGTCGACGTGTCGGACGCCAAGCTCACGGCAGCGTTGGCGGCGGGCGCGACGGCCGCAGTCAATTCAGCGAAGGACGATGCCGCCCAGGCCGTCATGGCGCTAACCGGCGGCCGTGGGGTCGACGTGGCATTCGAGGCGTTGGGCCGGCCCGAGACTTGGGCCACGGCCCTCGACTTGATTGGGCCGGGTGGCCGGATGGTGCCGATCGGATTGGGGGCCGGCCAGCAGACGGCTGCGGTCCCGATCAATCGGCTGGTCCGTACCTCCCAGCGGATTATCGGCTCTTACGGCGCGCTGACCAGGCAAGACTTGGCGACAGTGGTTGATTTGGCGGCCCGCGGTGTGATCGATTACCGCGGGGTGGTGGCCCGTCGCCTGTCCCTGGATCAGGCTGATCAGGGATATTCGGCGCTCGCTGCCGGGGAGGTTGTGGGGCGAGCGGTGATTGATTTACAAGGCGTCGGCGCGGGCGGCGGGGCCGCCACTAATCGACTAGCAAGCAGAGGAAGCAAATCATGACTCAATCCGTCCACCAAGCGAACCGGGCCGGCGCGGCTGGGGGCGAACCAGCTCTGAAGAAGATGACCGAGGCCGGGCCGACTGTGCTGTGGAACGACTCGGCCGACCCGAACGAACTGCGTCAGGCGATCGGATGGGGGGCGGTCGGGGCGACCTGTAACCCTGTGATCGCGGTGGGTTGCCTCAGTGCGGATTGGCCGCGTTGGCGGGCGCGGGTCGCGGAATTGGCGGCGGCTTACCCGCGCGCTGGGGAGGCGGCGCTCGGCTGGGCTGTCGTGGAGGAATTGTCGGTCGATGCCGCGAAACTGCTAGAACCAGCGTTCGACAAGTATCGGGGAGTCAATGGACGTTTGTCCGTACAGACCGATCCACGCCTGCATCGGGACGCCGCCGCTCTGGCTGATCAGGCCGAACGCTTTGCGTCGCTGACGCGGAACATCATTGTCAAGATCCCGGCGACCGAGGTCGGGTTGGAGGCCATCGAAGAAGCGACGTACCGGGGGGTGTCCGTCAACGTCACCGTCTCGTTCACCGTGGCTCAGGCCGTTGCCACGGGCCGCGCTATTGAGCGGGGGCTGGCGCGCCGCGAAGCCGAAGGCAAAGACACTGCGACCATGGGACCGGTGGTCACTATCATGGTGGGTCGGCTTGATGACTGGATGCGTGATGTGGTGGCACGGGACCGGATCGCCATTGACCCGGGCTACCTAGAATGGGCCGGTGTGGCGGCGTTCAAGAACGCCTACCAGGTGTTTCGCCGCCTTGGGCTGCGGGCGCGCCTGTTGTCCGCCGCGTTCCGCAACGTGATGCATCTGACCGAGTTTGTGGGCGGGGATGTGGTGGTCTCGCCGCCGTTCAAGTGGCAAACGTTGATCAACGACAACAATCTGCCGCTGCCACCCAGGATGGATGTGCCCGTTGACCCGGTGGTGGTAGCCACCCTGGCGGACCGCATCCCTGATTTTCGCCGGGCCTATGAGCCCGACGGCTTGACTCCGGCCGAATTCGATTCGTTCGGGCCCACCCGCAAGACTCTGCGGCAATTCCTCGATGCTGACGCGCAACTCGACGCCCTAGTGCGCGATGTCCTGGTGCCCGCGCCGTAAGGCGCCGCCACCGCAATCCGCCGCCCCGGCGTCAACATCCGAAGATAAACAGTAAAGGAAACAAGACAATGTCGGTCTCGCGACCTCAATCTGCGCCCTCAAGCGCGCCACAGCCGGTCATTACCCCAGACCGGGTGGATTCCGGCCCCGGCACCCCGGAGGTGCTCAATGCCCATCCCAGATACCTGGCCCACCTGCGGACCGCAGTGCTGGTCTGCACCTTTGGTGGTCTCCTGTTCGGGTTTGACACGGGTGTGATCAACGGCGCTCTGCCGTACATGTCTTCACCGGGTCAGTTGAACCTGACTGCGGTCTGGGAGGGGGTTGTGACGGCTTCCTTGATCGGGGGCGCGGCGCTGGGAGCACTGTTCGGCGGGCGTTTGGCGGATCGGATTGGGCGGCGGCGCACCATTTTGTTCCTCGCGGTGCTGTTCACGCTGGCCGCAGCCGGCTGCGCGTTGGCGCCGGACCGGTACGTGTTGACTGTGGCCCGGGTGGCCTTGGGCCTGGGAGTGGGCGGGGCCTCGGTCACGGTGCCGTCCTATCTGGCGGAGATTTCGCCGACTAACCGGCGTGGCCGTTTGGTCACCCGGAACGAGTTGATGATTGTGACAGGCCAGTTCGCGGCGTTTGTGTCCAACGCTGTGATTGCCAAGACCCTCGGTGAATCCGGGCCGGTGTGGCGGATCATGTTGGCGATGGCGATCATTCCCGCTGTTGCGCTGTGGGTGGGGATGAGGGTGATGCCTGAGTCCCCGCGCTGGTTGGCTATGCAAGGCCGCAGTGCTGATGCGCTCGCAGTCCTTGAGACCGTGCGTGCTCCGGGGAGTGCTCAGGGTGAACTCGACGAGATTCTGGAGAACATCAAGCGTGAAAACGCTCAGGAACGCGCCAGTTGGGGGGATCTGGCCACACCTTGGATCAGGCGATGCCTAGGCATTGGGATCGGGATCGCGGTGATCAATCAGATCACGGGTGTCAACTCCGTGATGTATTACGGTACGCAGATCATTGCTAAGTCTGGCTTGGCGATGGACACGGCGATTGTGGCGAACACGGCCAACGGGCTGGTCTCGGTCGTTGCGATGTGCGTCGCAATCTGGTTGCTGGGCTATGTTGGGCGGCGCCGGATGGTGCTGGTTGGGTTGTGTGGCACCACCTGCGCCCACGTCGGTATTGGAGTTGTGGCCAACACCATGACCGAATCCTCCACCAAGGCCTACATTGTTCTGGCGTTGACGGTCACTTTCCTGGCGTTCATGCAGGGCGCCGTCGGCCCTGCGACCTGGTGCCTGCTGGCCGAGGTGTTCCCGGCCCGCGTCCGCGGCCTCGCCATGGGCTTGGCTGTCGCTTGCATGTGGATCGCCAATTTCTGCATCACGCTGACCTTCCCCTGGTTGGTTTCACCGCGCGGCATTGGGATTGCGGACACGTTCTTCCTGTTCGCCGCCTTGGGTGTGGTGGGTCTGCTCTGGGGTTTGAAGTACCTGCCAGAAACCAAGGGCAAGTCCCTGGAGCAAATCGAATGGAACTTCGCGTCGGGTCGCATCCCCCGCTAAGGCGGCGGCGTAGCAGCAGGTGGCCGGTCCCGCCACCACCGGAGACCGCACCGGCCAACCGTTCCGGGTCGCGGCGATGGACGATGCCGTCGGGCAGCGTAGACGGCACCAGCCAGCCGTTCCGGGTAGCGGCAATGGCCGGTCCCGCCAGTGCTGGAGGTGGCACCGGCCAACCGTTCCGGGTCGCAGCGGTGGTCGGTCCCGCCAGCGCTGGAGGTGGCGCCGGCCAACCGTCCCAGGTCGCAGCGGTGGCCGGTCCCGTCGGCGCTGGAGGTGGCGCCGGCCAACCGTTCCGGGTCGCGGCAGGGATGGTGGGTCGGCAGCGGCTGAGGCGGGGGAAGATGCCGCCACCACCGGAGACGGCATCGGCCATGGGGTCCTGGCGCAACCGGGCAACGCGGCGTAATACGGCAATATAGATCATCTAAAACTCAAGGAGGAATCAATTATGACTACTGACGGAATTCGACGATTGGGGATTGGCCTGATTTCGGCCGGCTGGATGGGGCGGCTGCATTCGCGGGCCTATTTGGCGATCCGCGACAAGTACGCGGATTGGAATATTCGGCCCGAACTGATCATTGTGGCTGATCCGGTGGCTGCCAACACCGAGGCCGCGCAACGGCAATTCGGCTACCGCGAGACCACTGCGGATTATCGTGAGGTGTTAGCACACCCCGATGTCGAGGCGGTTTCTATCTGTGCGCCGAATTTCCTGCACCGGGATTTCGCGGTCGCGGCCGCGCAGGCGGGCAAGCCGTTCTGGATTGAAAAGCCGATGGGCGTTAGCGCCGCCCAATCTGCGGAGATTGTCGCCGCCGCTGATTCCGCCGGATTGGTTACCGGAGTAGGCTTCACCTACCGGCATGCGCCGGCTATCGAATACGCCAAGGAATTGATTCTCAGCGGTGCGCTGGGGCGGGTGACAAACCTGCGGTGCAAGTTGAACGCGGACTATTCGGCTGATCCGCGCGGGGCGCGCACCTGGCGTTTCGAGCGCGCTAAGGGCGGCAGCGGCGTGTTAGGCGATCTGTTATCGCACGGGTTTGACCTGGCGCAATATCTGGTTGGTGCGCCCATTGCGCTGGTCAGTGCCTTGACTGACACATTCATCAAGGAACGGCCGTTGCCCGGAGCCGGCATTGGACATAATGTCCAGGTGGCAGATGACGCGCCCCTTGTGCCGGTGGAAAATGAGGACTATGCTGCCGTGTTGGCGCGGTTTGCCGGCGGGGTGGTGGGGACATTCGAGTCGACCCGGGTTGGGATTGGGGCGCGCTGTGATTATGGGATCGAGATTCATGGGACCGCTGGTGCGCTGTCCTGGAATTTTGAGCGCATGAATGAGATCGAGATCTGTTCGGGCCCCACTGCCCGTGACTACGGTTATACCCGCGAGCTGTCTGATGCGCGGTTTGGTGATTTTGCCCGGTTCCAACCGGGCGCCGGCATGGGGTTGTCCTTCGATGATCTGAAGGTGATCGAGGGTTCCCGTTTTGTGCGCTCGGTGGTGACCGGGAAGCAGTTGGCGGCATCGGCGGCTGATGCGCTGTCCACAGCGCGGATCGCGGCGGCCGCCGAAGAATCCCAAGAATCGGGCGCCTGGGCGGAGGTCCGCTAACCAGCCCCAAGCCCGCGCCGATTCCCGGTGGCGTCCACCACACCGGCTACGGCGCCGAGGTGGGCGTCGCCGTGGTGGGGGAAAGCGGGACCGGACATAATGTTAGGCGCAACGCTCTGACCTGAGCAGACGAGTCACTTTCGGGCTAGCTACCCACCCGCCCCGGCGTCGCCGTGGTGGGGGAAAGCGGGACCGGACATAACGCCCAGCACAACGGCTGACCTGCGCAGACGAGTCACTTTCGGGCTAGCGGGCGGTGAGCGTGGAGGTGAATTGGTAGCGGTCGCCGCGGTCGAGGTGGTCGCCGACTTCGAGGAGCGGGCCCATCGGATCGTGGGTGCGGCGTTTCATGGTGACGCAGGCGGCGCCGGCCGTGGTGCCTAGGAGCGCGGCTTCGGCGGGAGTGGCGGCGCGGGCGCCGATCAACTGGTGGGCGGTTTTCAGGTCGGCGCCTTCGGCGCGCATCAGGTCATACAGTCCCTGGTCGGCCAAAGAATCGGCGGTCACTCCAGCGAATCGCGCCGGAATCCAGTTGTGCATCAACGCGATGGGGCCGGACGGCACGCCGCGCACGCGCTTGATCTCGATCAGGGTGGCGTCCGTCCCGAACAGTTCGGCCAAGTCGTCTGCTGCGGCAACCTCGCGGAGCAACTCAACTCGGGTGTTGACCTCTAGCCCAGCCTCCTTCAGGTCGGTATGCAGGCTGGTCAGAGCCACGGGCCGAACAATTGAATCCGTCACGACCCGCGTGCCCACCCCGCGCCGGCGCACCAAGAAACCCGCGTCCACTAACTGCGAGATCGCCTGCCGCATGGTGGGCCGCGACACCCCGAGCCGGTTCGCGAGTTCAATTTCGTTGTCGAGCCACGCGCCCACGCTGAGTTCGCCCGACCTGATGGCCGCCTCAATCTGCATCGCTACCTGGTGATATAGCGGTATAGGGGAATCACGGTTGACGTGAATGGCGGGCATCTGCGGGGTTGTCATCTCAGGCTCCGGCTCCGGGTCCATGAACTATTGTATTTACATTCTGGCATATAGGCGCCGCGAACGGTACACCCCTCTTCGCCCGATGCCGTCCCCCACGCCCCGGAGCCGTACAGGGTTCTTGGCAAAGTCCGCTGGTTGGGGTTGTGGGGTGTTGCTGCGTCGGCTGTGTGGCGGCTCCGGTGGTCGCACCGGATTCGGCGATTCGCGACTCGTGTTCAGCGGGGACCAGGGCGTGTGAGGACAAGATCTGGAATGAAATCTGCCCCTGGGTGCTGACCAGGAGATGAATTGAAACACTCGACGCGGCTGGGGCCGCGATGGGCTCGTCGAGCGTGTCAACGCACCGGCTTGGGGCCGCAGCGGGCCCGTCGAGCGTGCCAACTCGTCGGCTTGGGGCTGCGATGGGCTCGCCGAGCGTGTCAACTCGTCGGTTTGGGGCTGCGATGGGCTCGCCGAGCGTGTCAACTCGTCGGTTTGGGGCCGCGAGTGTTTCAATTTATCTCCTGGGTTTCGTCGAGTGTTTCAATTTATCTCCCCCCCTCAGCAACACCGCAGGTCAGAGCACTGGGCTTGGTTGGGCAGGAGATAAATTGAAACACTCGCCACCGGAAAGGAGATAAATTGAAACACTCGACGCGGCTGGGGCCGCGATGGGCTCGTCGAGCG
>JAITJY010000026.1 GCA_031278675.1 Bifidobacteriaceae bacterium | reverse complement strand
TGGTAGTGAGGCCGCGTTTGGTCAACTCCCGGTGCATCTGGGCGACGGTCCAGTTGCCGGAGGCGAACGCCTTGAACGCCCACGCCACCAGTGGCCCACGGGCCGGGTCAATCTGGACCGTGCGGACCTCGCGGCCAACGTCGTCGCGCACGCCGACGTTGACGTAGCCGAGCGGGGCCTTGGTCGGCGTGCCGCCGGTCTTCGCCTTCTGGGTCATCCCCTTGATGGATTCGGTGGCCAGGTTGCGCGAGTAGAACTCGGCAATCGAGGCCATGATCCCGTGGAGCAGCATCCCGGAAGCGGTCTCGTCGATGTTCTCCGTGGTTGAGACGAGTTGGACCCCGGCCTGTTGCAGTGCCAGGTGGATGGCAACGTCGTCGGCGCGGTTGCGGGCGAGCCGGTCAACCTTGTGGACGATGCAGTACATGACGGGGTGCTGGCGCACGTAGGCCAGCATCTTCCGCAGCGCGGGCCGGTCGGCCTTGCGGGCGGACTCACCCGCGTCCACGAACTCGGCCACCACCACTGCGTCGAGGGCCTCGGCCTTGCGCAGGTTGGCCTCGCGTTGGGCGGGGATCGAATAGCCCTCGGCCACCCCGCCCTTCTGGGCCTGTTCGGTGGTGGAGACGCGCAGGTAGGTGATCGCGGTGGCGTGACCGTCAGTGATGATGGGTTCGGCTTGCATGGCAGTCCTCACGAAGGATCGAGTGGCTGTCGGGCGTCTCCACCCGCCGATGGCGGCGGGTTTCCTTCGTGTTGTGCTCCTGCATGACCTGGGAGCCCCAGTGCGTTGGACTGCCGTTCAACGCAAGCCGCATAGTCTTCGCCCGACTGGCCTTCAGCTTACTCGATCACGCCCCTTGCCGGGGTGGACGGGCGAACGGGAACTGCTGTGCCAAGCCGCGAAGCTCTGGGCCGTTCTCGTCGTCGTGGGCGAGGGCGAGCATCAGGATCACGTCGGCCAGGGCGCTCATGTCCACCGGGTCGTGGTAGTCCACCTTGAGGTAGAGCCGCCGCTCGTTCTGCGGCCTGTACCCAGTCTTGCGCTGGTAGGGCTTGCGGCTCATCGCTGGCCCTCGCTCTCCGGCTCGGGCAATTCGGCAGCGGGGTGCTGCACAATTCCGTCACGCGCTTCCTTGGCCTGCCGCCAGAACCGCACCCCGGCCTGGATCGCCTGGGTGAACAAGTCCCACTTGTCGTCAGCCAGCTTGGTGCCGACTTCAGTGGCATCGAATTGGCTAGGCCAGTCCGTGTGGATGACCCACAGAGCACCGAACGCTCCCATGCCTGCCTTCTTCTCCTTCGGAGGCTTGACCGGCCTCGGATTCTTCGGTTTCCGCTTCGCCTTCCGGTCGGCCAGGTTCACCCGGTCAAGGGCGACCTGTGCAGCGCGATCCAGCTCGGAGGCCGACAGTTGGTGCTCTTCCTGGAGCTTGGACATCAGAATCAAGCCCTGCCTGGCCGCCTTGCGCACCTCTGGTGACTCGTCTCTGTCGGACGTGATCGACTCCAACTCCTCGACTCGCATCGCCGTCCGCACCGGCAGGAACACCCGGTCCACCGGCTCCCCTGCGTCGATGGCTTGCAACCCTGCCGCCGCCGTCTGCCGCATCTGCGGGGTCCGGTAGGTGTCAGCCACGATCTCCCGCAGCGTCACCACCTTCTCCAAAGTGGCGTGCGACGGCCCACCCACGAGCTGCGCCGCCTGCACCCGAGAGTCGCCCTGTGCCTGCGGTGGCGCAGCAGGCTGCCCATGCTGGTTCGGCGCATGCCCCGGCGCGAACTGCGTCGCCTGCGCCCGCCGTGCAGCATCGGCGGCAATCTCGCTCTTCATCTCCTCGTACAGCGTCGCCGCCTCCGAAGTGGTGAACTGCTTGCGGGCCATGTTCTCGTCCCGCTCGGCCATCAGCGCAGCCAGCCGAGGCGACAGGCCAGGCCGGACGCACACCATCACCCGTTCCCAGCCCAGATGCTTCACGGCGGCCAATCGCCGCGCCCCGCACACCAGCACGCCGTCGGGCGTGACGGTGATGGGTTGCAGCAACCCGAGCCGTCGAATCGACTCGGCCAACACGCCGATGTCGCCCATATCCTTGCGATGCCGGGCACCGACGCTGATCCTGTCCACGGCCATCTCGGTGAAGCTGGCCGCGTTCATGTGATCTTCCATGACGGAAGCCCCCTTCCTGCGTAGGTCTTTCACCACACAGGTGCGCAACCTCTCCCAGAGGTCTGTTTTCGGAGGCCACTCTTCTACTCCTCGCGGCTACGCCGCTCGTCGAGACGCCACGCAGCGAACGCAAGCGTTCGGCGTGACCGTCTGGCACTGACTCGGGTCAAGGCGCAGGACGCCCAACGGTGTCGCCAACTTGGCGACACCGAACATGAAGGATCAGCGGGCAGCGCCGACGATATCGGCAACTTTCTGACACCGAGGATCACGGTCCCGGAAAGTTTCCGGCACCAGAACCCGGCGACGGTTGGGGAAAATGTCCCCCACCGCAAGCTAGGCGTCGATGGCCCCGCAAACCTTGCGCCCCCACGGTGTCGCAGATTCTGCGACACCGTGACCGGCTCCAGCAGCGCCACCGCCGTCGCCAGCAACTCTACCGAATCAGCGGCAGGCGCCAGAACAGCCCGACCAAATCGGCCCACGACACTGGCTCACACTTCTTGCTGACGTGGAAAAAAGAACCCACTATCGACGGAAATGAGACATTTGCTGGCAGCGGCGCGGCGACTATTGCGACGGCCGGGGCGGCTGGGGGTCTGATTTGACGTTCGCGGAACCTATGCCGGTAACGTGTAGGCGGCATTGTCGTGTTTACGTTGACAGTTTTGGGGGGTGCGGGTGGCTGTTCCGGGGTCGGCTCGGCTGGTGTTGGCCGAGGGTGTGGCGCATTTGGACGAGCCGGCGGCGGTGTTCGAGGCGATGTTGTCGGGGTGGGAGCGCCAGCAGCGGTCGCGGGGGCTGCTGCCGACGACGGTCGAGCCGCGGGTGGCGTTGGTGCGCCGGTTCGCGGATTTCGCCGAACGGCGCCCGTGGGAGTGGACGGCGGGGGACGTTGAGGACTTCACGGTGTCGCTGATGTCCGGCAGCGGACGGCTGGCGCCCTCGACGATCCGGGGATACCACCTCTCGTTGCGGCTGTTCTGCGACTACGTCACGGACGCGCGCTACGAGTGGGTCGAGCAGTGCGAGGGCCGGTTCGGTCGGGCGCCCGCGCAGGTCTGCTACGACCACAACACGATGGCGCATCTGACGGACTACGAGGGGTTGCCGCAACGGCGACCGTTCGGCTACGACGAGTTGCAGCGGTTCTTCGATTTCCTGGACGACAGGGTGGACCGGTTGGCGTCCTCGGGACGCAAGGGGGCTCTGCCGGCGTTGCGCGACGCGGTGATGGTCAAGACGGGGTACGCGTTCGGGCTGCGCCGCCGGGAGCTGTGCATGCTGGACGTGGTGGACTTGCGCCCGAACCCGCACGTGCCAAGGTGGGGCGCGTGCGGGTCGGTGTTCGTGCGCTACGGCAAGTCGAAGCGGGGCGGGTCGCCGAGGCGTCGCACGGTGCTGGCGGTTCCCGAGTTCGACTGGGCGGTCGACGGGCTGCGGCTGTGGGTCGACCAGGCCCGCCCGTTGCTCGACCCGGGCGACCGGCCGGCGTTGTGGCTGACCGAGCGGCGCACCCGCGTGGGCGTGAAGTGGATGGACCAGCGTTTCTCGGCGTTGCGCGCCGAGGCGGGATTGGATCCGGCGTTGACGATGCACTGCTTGCGGCATTCGTATGTGACTCATCTGGTCGAGCACGGCTATCCGGAGCGGTTCGTCCAGGAGCAGGTCGGCCATTCCTACGCCTCGACGACCGCGCTTTACACCTCGGTCAGCAGCGATTTCAAGAACCAGACCCTGCGGAAGGCTTTGGCCAGGGTTTACGAACGGGAAGGGAAACAATGAGCAGACACGTCTCGATGCGATGGAACCTGCGGCAGGCGATGGCGCTGCGCGGCATGTTCCAAACCAGCGACCTGCTCGAGCCACTGGCCGCGAGGGGGGTCGCCCTGTCGCGCCAGTACGTGCACAAGTTGGTGACCACGCCGCCGCAGCGAATCAACACGGAGTTGCTGGCGGCGTTGTGCGACATCCTCGAATGCGACGCCGCGGAACTCCTTGTGCTCGAGGTCGCAGAGCAAGCCCGGCCGAAGGCCGCCAACGGGGAGGCGGGTCCGGCCATCGGGACGCTGCGGCCGGTGCGCGCCGCCGTGCGCCGGCCCGGCCCGACCGTATGACGAGTGCCGCCTCAGGTTGCGCCGAGTGCGGGCGCGAACCGGCCAGAGCCCCGCGCCAGATGCCACACGGGAACGTGTGCTTCAAGTGCTTGCGGCGAGTCCACTACCATCCGGCCAAGTGCCACGCCTGCGGCCAGACCAGACCGTTGGGTTACCGCGACTCCGCCGGCGAGCCGGTGTGCGCCAGGTGCGCGGGGCACCCCTCGGTGTTCGCGTGCGCTGAGTGCGGCAGCGAGGCCCACCCTTACGGCGCGTCCCGCTGCGCCCGTTGCTTCCTCAAACAACGCCTGGCGGACACGCTCCGTGATCCCGCGACCGGCCAGGTCCGCGCCGAACTGGCGCCGCTGTTCGACGCGATGGTCGCCTCCCATCGGCCGCAGAACGCCCTGACCTGGCTGACCCGCCCACCCGGCCACGGCGTCGCACTGCTGGGTGAGATGGCTCGCGGCGAGGCCGCGATCAGCCACTCAACGTTCGAAGCCTTGCCGTCGGACAAGACTCGGAACTATCTGCGCGACTTGTTGGTGTCCTGCGGGGTGCTGCCCGTCTACCAGCCGCAGATCGCCCGCGCCGAAGCGTGGCTCGAACAGATCGCCGCTGCCCGGCCCGACCATCACAAAGCAGTCGTGACCAGGTTCGGCAGGTGGGCGGAGTTCCGCAGATTGCGCGCCAACGCCAGCCGGGGGCCCCTATCGAACGCGACGGTCAACGCCGCCCGCGCCCGCGTCAACGCCGCCGTCAAACTCATGGACTGGGCCGAACAGCTAGGCAAGGCGGTCACCCAGCTAACGCAAACCGACCTTGAGCGTTACCTGAACGAGCACCCCGGACGGCGCTGGGCCGTCTACCCGTTCGTCGCCTGGCTGGCCGACACCCGCGCCAACCCGCGTCTTTCGCTGCGGCCCCGCGAACCGCCCCAGCCGCAGGTCACCATCCCAGACGAGGAACGGTGGCGGGCCGTTGAGACCCTCTTGCGCGATGACACGGTAAAGCTTTACGCCCGGGTCGCCGGGCTCTTCGCCATCTTGTTCGCCCAGCCCCTGTGCGGCATCGTCGCGATGACCGCCAGCCAAGTCGCCGCCGCCCCGGGAGGCGAAGTCCTCGTCCGGTTCGGCGCCACCGCCATTGAGATGCCTCCTCCGATCGACCGGCTCGTCACGGAGCACGCCGCCGCCAGGGGCCACGCGTCTTACAACGCCCAAGACAACGGCTGGCTGTTCCCCGGAGGCGTCCCAGGCAGGCCCATGGCCACCGAAAACATCCGCCGCGAACTGGCCGAACGCGGCATCGGCTGCCACGAGCACCGCAAGACAGCGCTATTCGCGCTGGCCGGCGCGATCCCCTCCCCGGTCCTCGCCGACCTGATCGGAATCGCCCCCAAAACAGCCGTCAAATGGGCTGCCCTGGCATCAAGAGACTGGGCCGCCTACATCGCGGAAAGGGCTGACCCCGCGCTATGACACCACCATCCGAGCTTGCCGGTCACAACCCCGACAGCGCCCACAACGAACCCGCCCACGACATAGCCGCCACCATCGCCTGCGAGGTCGCCACCGAGTGGGGCCTGATCCTTGCCGGCCCAATGACCAGAGTCAAGACCTGGGCGTGGATCGAACATCACGCCCACCAAGTGGTCTGCGCAGCTCTCGGCGACCTTCCCGACCTCGACTGGGTCGACGTCGCCAAAGCCACCAACACCGCCGAACCCGAACGAAGCTGGACGCCGGAGCCCCCTTCTGACACCCGGAGCCATCTCGACGCTCAACCCGTGCCGCCCACCGCCGTGGCCGCAGCCGAATCAGCCCGGTCTATTGGCCAGCCGAGGACACCTCGCGTCAGAGGCAGGCCCTAACCTTGGGCAAGGACCACATCCCGTCACGATAGGAAAAGAGGCATCCCGATGGCAAACTACAGCGGCGACTACCTGCGCCGCCTGCAAGACGCGGTGGAGCGGTTCGAAACAGCGTTCGAGTCCTGGATGGAAACCCAAAACGAACTGACCTCGTCGCAATCGCGCGGACTGTTCCCCACCGTGTCAACGAAAGACGGCCAAGACAAAGATGTTGTTCGCGACCGCGAGCTTCAGGTCGCGATGACTGCCGGGCCGGCAGCCAGCGCTGTCGCGGTCACCGGCGCCTACATTGTCGTCCAAGGGATCGGTCCTATCGATCCAGTCTCCTACTGGTCGCTGATGGCCGACCCGAAGGCCGTGCTGACACCACGAGACATCCGCCTGACCACCGCAAACGTCAAAGGCCGACTCGACGCCATGATCACCGACGCCGAACAGGTTGCCGAAGAGTCGCTTCCAGCGTTCTCGCCGGCGCAACTCCACACAGTCGTCTGGGCAGCGGCAGCACCCCACTGGACCGTCCACCAATACCGCGTCGCTGTCCACGAGGCCAGCGAAGCGCTGACCGCCCACTGGAAGCAACGCCTATCCCGCAACGACGTCGACGCGACCGCGTTTTGGCAACAGACTCTGTCCTCAGGCGACCCGGCCCCCGGAAGACCGAAACTCGCCTGGCCCGGAGAGCCGACCGACAAGACAGTCAAGAGCATGCGAGGCGGACTCGAACCACTCGCGAAGGCCCTGGTGAACCTCGCAACCGGCCTGAGCCTCACCGCGCGCAACACCGCCGCTCACTCAAGGCTCGAACTGACCGAGCAAGAGGCCATGGAAAGGCTCGCCGCATACAGTTACCTTGCACGGCTGCTCGACAAGTGCGAGATCCATGAGGTCAAAGAACCCTTCTAGCCGCCGAAGCCGTCGCGCCGACCAAGCCAGCAGGAGACCAGTCCCCCTTGGCGCGCAAGCAATAGTGGCCACATCGAATACTGGACCTCCACCAGTAGACCGGGATTTATAGCGCACCTTCCTGCCGGAAGGGAGCGCCGAGATGACGGTTTCGATGCGGGTTGTCACCGCCGGGGATGGCTACAAGTATGTGCTCAAGTCGGTCGCGGCGGGTGACGGTGATAGGGCGTTGTCTACGCCGTTGACTCGCTACTACACCGAGGTTG